>JBARRZ010000039.1:0-15400 GCA_049644465.1 Limnothrix sp. | reverse complement strand
CCCCATCAATCCACGATGAGCGCATTCGTAATCACCACATCCACCGCCCCATCCGCGCGAGTCACCGCCGATTGACCCATGCCATCGCGGATCACCTTACCGCCGCCGAAGTTCACCTCATCACCATAAGTCGTAAAATCCCGCTCTACTTCCAGCCATAGTTCCGTATCCGCCAAACGCAACTTATCCCCGACCGTGGGGCCATAGGTTTCAGCATAGGCGCGGCGAGACATACGGTAACTCATGGACAAACTCCTTCTGTTGAGGCTCAAATTCTCAATCTAGATTACCCCATCCCCCAAGCCTTGAACCGTAACCGAGATGACTTGTTAAACTAAAAGCAAACTCTGCTATCTCTTTGCAAAAAATCACTATGGTTGCAACAGATCGAGTCCGTTGGACAGTCGATGACTTGGCACTATTACCGAGCGAAAAAACTCGTTATGAAGTTATTGCTGGAGATTTATATATGACCCATGCGCCCCACTGGAATCACCAAAATACTTGTAGCAATATCTCCGCTGAATTGAGAGCTTGGTCTCTAGCGTCAGGTTTTGGAAAAGTAACAGAAGGTGTTGGGGTTATTTTCAGTGAGGAAGACGCCGTAATTCCAGATGTGGTGTGGCTAAGTAATGATCGCTTTGATGAGCTAATTGACGAATCGGGTCACTTGACTGGTGCTCCAGACTTAGCTGTGGAAGTACTGTCTGCGGGTACGGATAATGAAAAGCGCGCGCCGCAAAGCGGATCCCTTCGGGATCGCCAAGTAAAACTGAAACTTTATTCAATTCAAGGCGTTCAAGAATATTGGATTGCAGATTGGCGACAAAAAAAAATTGAGGTCTATCGTCGTGAAAACGCAATATTACGACTCAAAGAAACACTGTTCGTTCAAGACACAATTGCTTCGCCTTTATTGCCTGATTTCAACTGTGCTGTTGAGCGGTTTTTTCTGTAAATCTCAGATTATTGATCTTTAAATATTTTCAATCTCGTTGATGAGCAAACTGGTATGCACCGATGAATGCTAGGGCGATCGCCACACTGCCGAGAATTGGGATCGAGTGCCACGGAAATTCAGACAAAGGCAAATAAGCCGCAGCCCGTAAGCCCGTCGTCGTATAGGTGAGCGGGATGCAATAAACCACAGCTCGAAATGCCGCCGGTAACGTTTCTGGATCAAAAAATGTTGCACCGAGAAAAGACATCGGCACAATCAAAAAATTATTTAAAATACCAACACTTTCGAGCGAAGTAACCCGCAAACCAACAATCACCCCCAACCCTGCAAACACCGCACAATTCAAAATCAGCAGCAAGAAAAAGAGGGGATTAATAAAGCTAAAGACTTTGCCAGTGAATAAAATCGACACCACAATCACAGAACTAGCGGTCAGCAAACCTCGCAAGATGCCAGCCATCATTTTGCCGAGATGCAAAGCCAACGGATGCACAGGTAGCAACAGCAGTTCTTCAAAAGTTTTGTTGTAGAGGCGATCGCCGCAAATAGAAAAAGTCGTTCCACCGAAACTAATCGTCATCGAAGACAGCGCCACCATCCCCGGCAAAATAAATTCGAGATAGTTATCACCCGCAGATGGCACGATCGCCTGATCCAGCGCACTACCCAGACCCATCCCAAACGCCAAAATATAAATCAGCGGCGAGACCAAACCTGTTGCCATCACCTGCTTAATCCGCACCCGCAACTTCAGCCAATCACCCCAAAAAATAGCCAACGTATCAGACCAAATATTGGCTAACTCTGATTTTGGTTGTGGTGAATTCGGCGACGAGTCGCGGTCAGAAATGGCAGGAGCTTCAGTATTAATCACGGTGACAAAGGCTTACGTTACATTGCTTAACATTCAGTATAGAGTCCTTAGTCATTCTGTGCCGAAACACTACGCTACAAAGGATTATTCCGCTGTCGTTGCGGGAGGTAATAGTTTACCAATCGTGCGATTTTCTGCGGTAAACGTTTCTTGAGCAACCCGCTGAACATCTTCGACTGTAACCGCCGCAATTTGATCAAGCTGTTCGAATAAA
The DNA here is from genome assembly GCA_049644465.1 of Limnothrix sp. Classification (GTDB taxonomy): domain Bacteria; phylum Cyanobacteriota; class Cyanobacteriia; order Cyanobacteriales; family MRBY01; genus MRBY01. The sequence continues at coordinate 13,351 of JBARRZ010000039.1, read as the reverse complement.
TTACGCCAATCGCCGGTCTTCACTTCATAAGTCGCCAAGAGTCGCGCCATGCCCATATTGGAGTCAAGCGATCGCAGCAAACCAGCCCTTGCCTGAGTCTTCACTCGTTCTAATTCTGTTGCTGTAACAAATTCCGTTTTTAGTTTTTCCAATTCAGTAGAAAGGGAAGCCGCAACATCGTCAACATTTTTACCCGGTGCGGTCAGCGCGTAAAACAACATCAAGTTGGGATGTTTTTCGCCGGGAAAGCCGCTAAAGCCTTCTGCATTCAGGGCAACTTGCTGCTCTTCGACCAAAGATTTATAGAGTCGAGACGTTCTGCCACTGCTCAAAATTGACGAGATGATATCGTACACCACGTAATCTGGGTCAGTGAGTTGAGGGGCATGATAACCCTCGAGATACCAGGGCTGCGACGGAAATTCGACAGTGACATTACGAGTTTCGGTTTGGACTGGCTCTGCAGGTAATTCAATTTCTGGTGCTTTGGCCTGACTGGGAAAACGACCAAAGTAAGCCTTTGCCATCATCTGTACCTGCTCTGGATCAACATCGCCGACGATCGCAATAGTCAAGTTGTTTGGGGCGTAATGTTCTACGAAAAATTCTTTGACATCTTGGCGGGTGAGGTTACGAATATCTTCGTTATAGCCAATGACAGGGCGGCGGTAAGGATGGGTTGTAAAAGCGGTATCAAGGAAGGCTTCCACCATTGTGCCGATGGGGGAATTATCAGTCCGCATCCGGCGTTCTTCAAGGATGACTTCTTTTTCTTTATAAAATTCGCGGAAGACGGGATCTAAGAATCGCTGTGATTCTAAGGCCATCCAGAGTTCAAGCTTGTTGCTGGGGAAGCTATAGAAATATTGAGTATAGTCGGCGGAAGTTGCAGCGTTCAAACCGACTCCTCCGGCTGATTCAACGACTTGCCCGAAAGCGTTTTGGACAATGTATTCACTGGCTTCGGCTTGGACGGCGGTAAACTGAGCTTCTAATTCGGCGATCGCCCGCTCATTACCGACTTTTTTTGCTGTTTGTAGATCATCGAACAACACATCCAAACGATCTAATACTTCTTGTTCTGCGGCGTAATCAGTCGTGCCGAGCGTGGTGCTGCCTTTAAAGGCAAGGTGTTCGAGGAAATGGGCAACGCCTGTTTTACCGTCCGGTTCGTCCACACCACCGACATCAGCGTAGGTAACGAACGAAACGACAGGCGCATCATTATCTTCTAAGACAATAAATCTGAGGCCATTATCGAGCGTGAATTCAGTAATATTTTCGATTACTTGATCTAGATAAGGCTGAATCGACGGAGCAGAGGCAGGCACTTCAGCAAAGGCGATCGTCGGCAGACTCTGGCAACCCAAAACGGTCACAACACAACCAATCAATAATTTGCGACGAAAAAACCCTTTGAACATAGGACTCTGCTGAAACAAGCTTGGCGAAAAATAACATCCTTATTGTAGAGGAACAGCTTGGGCAAGGGCGATCGCCACGCTACTAGCTTTCATCTGAATCTACATCAATCGCTTTTAACACGGGCACTTCAGAGATTGGAACGTTTTTACAGATCCATCATTTTGAATTAGTGAAGTCGCTATTGTCGGCCGAAAAATCGTCGTCCTAAGTGCAAGATTTAGTCTAGTAATCTTGGTCATGTGTCTGATCAGTTTTGATACGGTTGACCAAGGTTAATCCAAAAATGGAATGTTTCTTGGCGATCGCCCCCAAAAAAGCTTTTTATTAAAATTGCTCAATTTTTTTGCGAAATAACACCAACCCAAAAATCACTTCTCGCAACTTGTTTATAGCTTGAAAAATAAGATTTTAGGTTGAGCAAAAAACGATATATTCAAGCATAAAATAATGTTGTAAATGCTCATATCTTTTAATATTTTAACAATGATTTTTCAGGAATGAGCAATGAATATTTTTAGCATAAATTGTTTGTCTTTGTAAGCTTTCAATCGAGAAAAGTTAGTGAGACAATACTACTAATGAAAATGTTTTTATTGAGCGAAGCAACTGCTTTGGTGAAGAAATAGACCTACGATTTCGCAAAACTAATATAAAATCAGTGCGTCTATCCTAAATTGCATGGGGATGTTTGTTTATGGCTTCTTCTGAGAAACAATTGAATATTTCTGAGCTGATTGAACCGATTCGTCAAGATCTTCTGGCGATCGCCGCTCAACAAAATGGTGACGGGACAGCCCTGCTACAGATGCTCCGCGAGCTAGAGACACTACACCGACAGATTTGTGAAACCCACTTTTATCCCAACCTACCGAATCGACGACGCGATCTTTATAATCTATTGCGCGATATGGAAGAAAAAGGCGGCTGGCCTTATATCGCTCGTCCAAAGTTAGCCTTCGTTTTAGACGGCTTATTAAAATCAATGGAGCTAGCCAATCAAGAAAGTCATAACGACCCTGAAGCGGACTGAGATCCTTAAATTTCCGGATGAGGGGGATCTCAGGGTGAGGCTTAGAGTATCGGCGGACATGAAAAGACAGCAATAGTGACTATGGAAAATATCACCCAACGGGCGCAGCAGGGAAGCATCAAAGCAATTATGCAAATCCTCAATCAACAGTTGCGGGATGTTGGGGTGAGTACGAGGGTTGTGCTGGGCGTTAATGGTATTCTCGAAATCTTGTGTGAAGCGGGTCATCCTGAAAATTTGGATAAGGGCAAAATCGTTGATTGTATTCAGCGCAATTTAGATCATCTTTCGCCCCGCACGTTTCAAAAAGTTCATATTCAAAGCTGTTTGACGAACAATACTCAATCGCTCTGGGTGGCGACGTTAAGTCAAAAAGAACGGCGCAAATTGCTTTGGTCTGAGCATATTTCAATTCACCATCAGACTTTTTTCCAACGTGTATCAAAAAGTCTGGGTCTTGAGGCTTCGGCGAAAAAATTGGCAAAGGCTGCGCGGCTGAGGAAGGATCAGGCGAGTCTAAATCGTATTTGGCAGGGCGATCGCCGGGTGTGGTTGGTGGTTGGGGCGATCGCTGCGGCTTCGATGGGCTGGATGATGCGCGATTGGTCGTTACTTAAAGCACAACAGCAGACACAAATCATTAACGAAAATACGGAAACACAGTCTCAAAATTCTGCGACAACACCAACTGATTTTGATGCTTTTAATCAGTCTGTACGCCTCGCGACCCAAGCGGCGGCGGGCGGTCAAAACGCGACAACTTATAGTGAATGGGTAGATCTGGCGAATCGCTGGCAGCAGGCATCGGATCTGATGAAGCTTGTGCCCCAAGCTCACCCTCGGTATACCGAAGCGCAGGAAAGAGTATTGAGCTATCGTCAAAACAGTGAGGTGGCATTGGCGAAGGCCCGTGTGCTGGCTCCGAATTCTCAACTGTAATCAACAATTGTTATGCCTCTTTCTTCTGTTTACCATTGTTTGGATGAATCTCTTGCACCCGAACATTTGTTGCAAAATCTGGCTCAGGCGATCACCACATCTCTAGAGCTAGATCTCGTCCGTCTCGAAGTTCAGTTAACGATAGATTCCGCTTTTACAGTGACTTGGAGCAAGGTTGCCAAATTTGGGGATCAGCATTTTCCAGAGCGTCCGACGACTCAACAAACCTATTCAACGCTCACGAATACGCCCTACAGTCACCTCAGCGAATACGACATTGCGGCGATCGCCGTTTTTCCAGTTCCCAATCAAGGCACAAGTCAAGGTTGGTTTTGGTTAGGCAGCAAGACAGCATTACCCTCCCAGAAACGAATGCAAGCAGTATTGAAGCCTTTAAAAATTGCTCTCACCATGCTCACATTACAGCAACGAGATCAACGCAACCATCGCCAAACGCAACTCCTTGCAGACATCAATCAATTTATTGATCAAGAAAACAACACAATCAAATTATTAGAACTGGCGATCGCCGCCGCATCCCACTGCCTCAACACAGACCAAGGCTTAGTCGGCTTACTTAAATACGAAAATCCGCTCCAATCCCGTACCGATCAAACATCCTGCCCCACAGCCAACCTCAACATGTACGGAGACATCAGCACCCTACCCGCACAATGGCCCCTCGAACAATGCGATATCACTTGCCGAGCGTGGCTCCAAGCCCCCGAAATTTGGTCAATAGATTACATCGGTTCCGACCTCGAACCTTCACCACTCACCAACCAGTTCAAAAGCTTTTTAGTCGCACCATTAATGGGACAGCGAGGGTCTGAAGGCTACGCTAATACCGTTTTAGGGCTTTTAATTTGGGCACAAAAAGGCGCACGGACTTGGCAACCTCAAGAAAAACAATTGGTCAAATTTGTTGCCCACCAGCTCAGCACAACCATGATCCACCGGCAATCGCTGCGGCAAGTTCAATCCCTCGTAGAAGAACGCACAGCCCAACTAAAATGGAGCCTTGATGTTCAGGCAAAACTCGGCGAAAAGATGCGCCAGCAAATCCAACAACTGCGCCAACTAAATGTCCTCAAAGACGAATTTCTCAGCACAATGAGTCATGAGCTAAATACGCCCTTAGCCACGATGAAAATGGCTGTTAAAATGCTCAAACAACCGGGGCGATCGCCAGAAAAACAAGCCACATATTTAGACATCTTAGATACAGAATTAATTCGCGAAAGTAAACTCATTAAAGATTTGCTAAAACTACAACACTTCGAGTCAGAGCAATTTGCACTAAAACCCCAAAGACTGACCCTAGAACCAATCCTCGAGAAGATGCGAACAGATTTCGACAATCGCTGGAACTTTCTCAAGGGCATTTCTTTAGATATTTCATACTATCCCGAAAATATTGCGACCAAACTGCAAATTGAAACCGATGAAGAAAGTTTGATTAATACAATAAGCGAACTATTAGTTAATGCCGGTAAATATTCAGATCCAAACACAAAAGTAAAGTTAGAAGTTGAATATTTTGCAAAATCTCCAGCCAGTATTCAAATGCGTCTGTGTAATGACGGTTCCGGTATTTCTCAAGAAGAACAAAAACACATTTTTGAAAAATTTCGTCGTGGTGCAGGCGTAACCGACCAAGCAATTCCCGGTACTGGTCTGGGCTTAGCTCTAGTTAAAGCTTTAGTTGAACAGTTAGAAGGCTCTATCAAAGTAAGCAGCGAACCAAATATAGATAATGAAACCCATTGCACCTGTTTTATCTTGACGTTTCCCCAGAGTATGGTCGGTCTTTTCAAGACTTAAGTAAAATTAAGAAATTAACGTTTTTTTGAAAATTATAAAATAGACAGCTAGTATCAGTTGAAAACACTAGTCCTGATTTGCGATATCGGCAGTTTTACTGGCAATGTCACAATAAACTCGGTTCCTTCATTGGGCGTGGAAATAACCTCTATTTTGCCTTGATGCTTTTGCACAATTTGAAAACAAATCCCTAACCCCAGACCAGTACCTTTACCGATAGTTTTAGTTGTAAAGAATGGATCAAAGATTTTGTCGCAAACATTTTGAGTCATGCCTAGGCCATTATCTTTGAAGGAAATCTGGACTTTATCAGAGGCGATCGCCCGCGTTTCAATGACTAGTTTTTTATGCTCTTGGCGCGTTTCACTCATTGCATCGATAGCATTGGCAATAATATTCGTAAAAACTTGGTTAAGCTGAGCTGGATAACAACGAATTAGAGGTAGTTCACCATAATCTTTTACTACTTCGTAATCACTTCGTAAGCGATGCCCTAAAATTACGAGTGTGCTTTCTAAACCCTCATGCAAATCGACATCTTTAACTTCCGATTCATCTAAGCGCGAAAAATTCCGTAGAGATGAAACAAGCTGTTTAACTCGACCTGTGCCAACATCAATAGAATTGACAATCTTATGAATATCTTCAAGCAGAAAATCTAAATCTATTTCTTGTTGTTTTAGCTCAATTTCAGTAGTCGGTGAATAAGCTTTTGTGTACAGTGAAATTAGTTCAGTTAGATCTGTGACATACTCATGTAAATGGCGAGTATTACCATAAATGAAATTGATTGGATTGTTCACTTCATGGGCAATGCCTGCAACCATCTGCCCCAAGCTAGACATTTTTTCTGTTTGAATAAGTTGTATTTGTGTATCTTTTAAAGTGCTTAAAGTCGATTCAAGATCTTGAGTCCGCTCTTTCACTCTTTGCTCTAGAGAATCTTTATCTTTGCGTAATGACTTATTTAACGCAATAATTTCTGAATTTGCAATTTTCAAAGCTTCTTCTGTATGTTTTCGCTGCTCAATTTCGCGGCGGAGCTGGCCAGTTGTATTTTCTAAAAGTTCAGATTGCTGTTTTAAGACCCAATTGTATTGCACTCCTTGGGATAATTCTCGCAACATTTCAATCAGGACTTGCTGGTCTTTTAAAGGCTGTTTTTCAACACCAAGCCAAGGCAGCGGCTCTAATGGTTTTTTACTAGAAAAAACAACATCAAACTGGCCATCACTTTGGATTTTGCCAATGTAGCAATCTTTATGGAGATGATGATTCGTTTCGCAATAAACGGTTCCTCCTGGCGCATCAAAGGAACTATGGTAAGTTGCCTGCCGTACGAGGTCTGTCGCTGCGGATTGGGCTACAGCAACAGCTTTTGCCCATAAGTGGACTTGAGTATAGGCGGCTTCAATGGGATCGCTAGTGACTCGCTGCGGGCCATATTGAGCTTTGAAATTTTGCACGAATCGCTGATTGTTAGGATTAGTTAAGCTCTGAAAATAACTCCAACAAGCGTAATGTCCAACAGCAGGTTTACCAATGCGCTGCAATTCTGCTTCGGCAACGCTAACTGCCATGATCGGTATTTTTTCTGCGATGATTCCAGACTTTGCACATTGCTCATAAAAAGCAAGATTACTATCGCCATTAAGCGTGCTAAAAATAGCGTCAGGCTGCTGCTGAAGGATATCATCAATGATGCTTTGAAAATCTTTTGAGCCGAGGGGACGATAGGCTTCGCCGCTAATATAGCCTCGACCTTTTACTTGACCTTTAATTAGTTTATTTGCGACCTGTGGAAAAACATAATCTGACCCGACTAAATAGATGTTCTTTTTGCCTTGTTCTAGTAGCCAATTAATCGCTGGTTTGACCTGCTGGCTAGGACAAGAACCAGTGTAAAAAATACAGGATGAATCTTCTAAGCCTTCGTATTGGAGAGGATACCAAAGCAGAATATTGTGGGCTTCAAAAATGGGTGTGACAGCTTTTCGGCTCATTGAAGTCCAACAGCCAAAGACTGTGGTTACGGAGTCTATTTCGATTAGCTGTTTTGCCATGTGCGTGAACTGGTTGAGTTTGGATGCTCCATCGCAAATAACCGGCTCGATAGGGAGGCCAAGTAAGCCGCCGGCTGCATTAATTTCGGCGATCGCCATCAGCGCTGCATCGACTAGTGGAGTTTCGCTAATTGCCATTGTTCCAGTCAGCGAATGCAGGATGCCAACCCGGATAGTGTGAGTTGAGGAATCATTTGGCATAGAGTTCTACGTTGGCGATAAAGAGAGCTTTGGGATCGAAATTGTTGTTTGGAAAGCTATCGTTCGAACTTAGTAGATCTACGTATAGACAATGCACGTAATGATCATGTCTCACATAAGTATTCTCTAACTTATATTTTTCGCTGGGGCATCAATGTATGGATAGATACGGTCAGGCGAAAGAAATATGTGCAGCTTGTAAAGAATAATCTATTCATCTTTTTGTGCTCTTTAAAAACAAGCTTGGTTTCTGAGCTTGGTGATATTTTTTGTCGTAACTGTCTATTTCTGTATTACTATCTGTGGTGAATTTTTCCGGTTTAAATCCAAGCTAATTTTAGTCTCCGAGAATTGGTTAGTGATGGGGCGATCGCCTGACGTGAGAATTTTGAAGAAAACGGCTGTTATCGAATTGAAGAGATGCTTTTTTTGAATCTATTTACTTTAACCGAAATTGACTTTCTGATGAATGTTGGCAAGCCAAATGAACTAACATTTGTTTACTCGAAAAACTCACTATTGTCATGGGCAAAAGCTCTCAAATTTTCTTAATCAAAAGAATGCTCAGCCTTGAAGGAAAGCGAGATTTTATGACGGTAATCCCCACTGCTTTGCTCAAGGCGATCGCCTGAATTGTCTATAATGGAACTTCACAAAGCTTTACTCCATCACCCGAATTATTGCCCTTGACTCAGATCCAAACTGAAACGCTCAACCTACTGGAATGGCAACGCCTCTGCCAACATCTTTCGACTTTCGCTGCGACGAAATTAGGGGCGATCGCCGCTAAAAATTTAGTGTTTCCCCAGTCCCGAGCAGAGAGTGAAATTCTCTTAGGACAAACCATCGAAATTTCGACCTTAGATGCAGAAATCGAAGGCGGCGTTTCGTTTGAAGGGGTAGGAAATATCAGCGAAGCTCTAGAGCGGGCAACAGTCGGCGGCATTATCTCTGGGCTGGATTTGCTCTTGATTGCGACGACCTTGGCGGGCATGCGAAAGTTGCGCCGGGTGGTGGAAAATTCGGAATTAGAACTGCCGCAATTAACGCGTCTCGTAGAGCAGTTACGCACCTATCCCGAATTAGAAAAAGACATTCACCATTGCATCGATGATCGCGGTGATGTGACCGACCGGGCGAGTCCAAAGTTGGCAGAGATTCGTCAGAAAATTAAAGGGGCGCGGGACTCTATTTACAACACGCTCAACCGCATTATGCAGCGCCATGGCGGGTCGATCCAAGAAGCTGTGATCACTCAGCGCGGCGATCGCTTCGTTTTACCAGTAAAAGCGGGTCAAAAGGAACATATTCCCGGCATTGTTCACGATATTTCTAGTACGGGTTCGACATTTTACGTGGAGCCAAAAGCGATTATTGACCTCGGCAATCGACTGCGCCAAGCGGTTAAGCAAGAGCAGCGAGAAATAGAAGTTGTGCTGCGGCAATTGACAGAAAAGATCGCTGAAGTTGTTGAAGATTTAGAAAGATTGTTGGCGATCGCCACGACTTTAGATTTAGCCACAGCCCGCTCTCGTTATAGCCTCTGGCTTGAAGCAAGTCCTCCCAAATTTATTGAGGCAGACAAACCGACTCTTTTGCGCACCCTCCGTCACCCACTTTTAATTTGGCAGCAAAAAAATGAAACGGGCATGGACGTTGTGCCGATTAATGTGCAAATCCGCCCGGATATCCGCGTTGTGGCAATCACTGGCCCGAATACTGGCGGTAAAACAGTCACCCTGAAAACCCTTGGTATGGCAACCTTGATGGCAAAAGTGGGCTTATTTATTCCGGCCCAAGCCCCTGTCGAACTGCCATGGTTTGACCAAGTGTTGGCAGACATTGGTGATGAGCAATCGTTGCAGCAAAGTTTATCGACTTTTTCGGGACATATTCGCCGAGTCGGTCGCATTATTGAGGCGTTGCAAGCAGAAAATCAGACCAATTTAGTTTTACTTGATGAAGTAGGTGCAGGCACAGATCCGACAGAGGGCAGTGCGTTGGCGATCGCCCTCCTCAAGTACTTGGCTGACCATGCAAGTTTGACCGTGGCTACCACCCACTACGGCGAATTAAAAGCCCTCAAATATGAAGATGAGCGTTTTGAAAATGCCTCAGTGGAGTTCGATGAATATTCCCTACGACCCACTTATAAATTACTTTGGGGGATTCCCGGCCGGTCGAATGCGCTGGCGATCGCCAAACGTTTAGGGCTAGACGAATCGGTGATCGACGCAGCTCAGGGTCTACTCGGCAACTCGAATACCGACGTGAATGAAGTGATTGCCGCCCTAGAATCTCAGCGACGGGAACAAGAGCAGAAGTCAAAAGAAGCGGAAGCGCTCCTCAAACAAACCGAGCGTTTTTATACCGAAGTTTCTTCTAAAGCAGCGGATCTCCAGCGGCGAGAAGATGACCTCAAACGCGCCCAAGACGAACAAGTACAGGCGGCGATCGCCGAAGCGAAATCCGAGATTGCCCAAGTCATTCGCACTTTACAAAAAGGCAAACCCACCGCTCAAAAAGCCCAGCAAGCCACAAGTGCTTTAGGCGAAATTGCTGAGCAAAAAGTGACGCAGCAAAAAAAGAAAAAAGCCACCTATCAACCGAAATTGGGCGAAAAAATCCGTATTCCCCGCCTCGGGCAGACCGCCGAAGTGATCGAGCTAAACGAACAAACAAAAACCCTCATTGCGCGTTTTGGCATGATGAAAATGTCGGTGGATTGGACAGAAATTGAGTCGCTGCAAGGGCAAAAAGTCGAGCCGGAACCCAAGAAACAAACTCAGGCAAAAAAGACAAAACAGCAGACTCCAAAACAACCCCAAGAAGTGGTCACTGTCCGCACTAGCAGCAACACGATTGACATTCGCGGTGAACGCATCCATCAAGCAGAAAGTTCTTTAGAGTCGGCGATCGCCACGGCGACTGCGGCGGGTTCACAGGTACTCTGGATTATTCACGGCAAAGGGACGGGCAAATTGCGGGAAGGCGTCCATGATTTTCTAAAGCACCATCCTCAAATTGGCAAATATGCTGTAGCAGAACAGAAAGAAGGCGGAAATGGTGTTACTTTGGCGCATTTTTCCTACTAAAATAAGCCAGCACAGACTATTTGTCCTCAAGGGTTTGCCATGGTGAAGATCTTTAAACGATACGAAAAGTTGATGATTCAACTTTTGATGGCAATGATGGCGATCGCCATTGGTTTAGCGACATTGGATCTCGGCTGGGTGATTTTTCAAGAGATTGTAGCTCCCCCGTTTTTATTACTTGATTCCGATCAGCTCCTCGATATTTTTGGGTTATTTATGCTGGTGATTATCGGCATTGAATTGCTCGAAACCATCATGAAAACGTACCTAACCCAAGGAGAACCTCATTTCGAAGTGGTTCTTTCGGTTGCGATTATTGCGATCGCCCGTAAAGTGATTATTCTTGACCTCAAGAAAACTGATAGTCTTAGCCTATTTGGCATTGCTGCAATTATTTTCTCGTTGACAGTAGGCTATTATTTTATGAAAAAAAGCCATATCAAAGAAGAAGAAAGCTAAAATTCTACTGTTATTTCAATCGGCTTAAAAAGGTTTATTTTAAAGTGTTTAATCAGAGTATTTTTTGCACAACTACAGTTTGCCGTATTGCACCTCGGACAATTGTTGGCGCAAAAATGGAATACGTTCTAACGCACCAATTTCTGTTGCGAGTTCAATTGCTTTTGTTAGATAGATTTCGGCTTGGGGGCGATCGCCGAGATCTGCATAAATATAGCCAGCCTGTTCAAGGGTTTTTAACTCTTCCGCAAGATTATTTTGCTCTACTGCAAACTTTCGCCAGCGGTTTAACGCTTTAAAAGTGAGGCTAGTCTGATTCGTCGCTTGATAGCTCAAAAACTTTCCTTCTAAAGCCCGAAATTGATTATCAGCATCACGAATATCCTCTGCGGCCAAATAAGCGTCCGTGTAGGCAATTTGAGCATCTTCCGGCAAGCCTGCATACAGAAAAGCATCGGCCAGATTAGTGAGGGTCAGAGCCTCTCCAGCGGGGTCTTTAGACTCGCGCCGAAATAGTAAAGCGGTGCTGTAACGCTTAATTGCTTCGCCATATTCACCTCGCAAAGTAGCAGTCAAACCGAGATTATTTAAGCTAATCCCCGCCGTCAACGCATTTTCTACAGAGCGGGCGATCGCCAGCGCATCCGTAAACACCTCTTCTGCAATAAGGAGATTACCCTGCTTAAGGAAAACAGTACCGAGATTATTTAGCGCAAACATCTGAGCTTGAAGATCATCACGATCCCTTGCCACTGCCAACCGTCGCCGAAACGAACTTTCCGCCGCCCGACTATTGCCGACTTCGACATAAGCTTCACCAAGGTAGTCCAGCGTTGTCCCCAGACCTTCCTCATCACCAAAACGTTGATAAATATTTTCTGCTTGTAGCCAATGAAAAATTGCCTTGTCTAATTGCCCGCGCTGTTGTGCCTGCTGTCCGAGGCGTAACTGAAAATCAGCATCTTCTCGCTGCGAAAATTTCTGCCCAGAGTCTTGTTTTTTGCCCTGAGCCATCGCTGGCACTGTGCCCAAAACGCCCACACTACCCAAACTGAGCAGTAAGCAAAGCGTTAGCCAAAACGGGAAGGTAGAACGAAAATGGGTTTGGGGCAGCATGGAAACTTTCACAAAAAATGTTATGCGGGACAAGATTTCTTACATCATACCGATGAATCTCGACGATCATAACCTATGACAAATTCGATACATTTAAGTTCCAGCGGAGACAGCAAAGCTATGGCGATCGCCTCATACTGACATTAGGGAATTTTTCAACCTAAATTACAATCTGCCGAGTTAAATACTACAGATCGCAATTTCGGCTAATTTCGCATCGTAGCTTACAAGTGATTTTCGCCTAAGTGCCGACAGTCAATCGATAACGAAGACTTAGCAAACTGAGCCAAAGACTCGGATACTTTTGCTCAAGCCAATCTTCAGATTTTTCCAGCCATTGCGGAAACCAACCCATCAGTAAAAAGCTCAAAACCGCATCGACGGTAAAGGCAATATACGCGCCAACCCAGCGGATAAAATCTTTTGCGCCAGCCATCTGCCAAATCCACACAATCAGCGCCGGATTTTGAGAAGCAGCCTTAATTGCCAAACGATTAAACATTAGCCAACTAGTCCGATCTTTGATAAAAATATCTGCTACTTCTGGGGGAGAATCCGCTAACAACCCGAAGAAAGTATTGAGCATCGAGTTAATGCGCTGTGGTGGCAAATTGGTATTTGTCGGCACCATCATCCCTTTTGAGAAGAGCCACGTGACGGCAATGTTGCTCTGGTAGGCACGAATTTTGTTGAGGTCTTTTGCTGAAAGTAAATCTTTTCTCAGGGCAATATCGAGCAATTTTGTCAGCCGATCTAAGTTCCGTACTAAAGACCCAAACCCAGTAAATACTAGCGGAGACTGTAATGATGCTGCATCGCCGATCGCCAATAATCTGTCAAAAGCCACCGTGCGATCGCCAGATCCCACATTAAAGTAACCGGGAATATAACCGAAAGTCGCCTTCTCAAACGTGAGTTTATCCATGTCACAGCGACGATATTCCGGCAAAATCGTGAAGAAATCCTCGTACATCTCCAGCAACGAACCAGGATTTTCAGCATTCACTTCGTGGTAGTGAAATAGATAAATCGTCAGCTCATCCTCCTTACCGGGAAATAGCTCCCAAATCAGTTGCCGTCCCCGCGAAATATCTCCGTGAGAGTTCAGCACATCGCCATAATCCGCGTCCCAAACTTCTTTGTCGAAGCCTTTGATCACCGCGCCCACCGTGGGACAAACGCTATCAAACGGACGACCT
>JBARRZ010000038.1:0-3301 GCA_049644465.1 Limnothrix sp. | reverse complement strand
TGGAGACGGTGCGGGGTCATCGGGTGATGGTGACTTGTCGGTATTTGTTTGGGATAGATCGGGGCTTTGTGGAAATTCCGTTGGATGGGTTAGCGGGGTCGGATCTGGCGAAAAAGTGTCAGCGGTTGGCGGGGTTTGCTGGGGTAGCGGCAGTTATTGAAGGATCCCCCCTAGCCCCCCTTACAGAAGGGGGGGACAATTTGGTGGCGCGGGCTTTGGGGTTGGCGGATGGGAATCCGAGGTTGTTGGAGTGGCTGGATAAGGTTTTGACGGCGGAAAATCTGGATCAAGGGCAAATTTTGGATCGGTTGGCGGCGTTGGAGGCGGATCAGGCGGAGTTGCGGGAGTTGGTTTTGGCGGAGTCGCTGTTGGCGCAGGTGGATGGGGATTTGGCGCGGTTGTTGGGGCGGGGGAAGATTTACGATTTGCCTGTGCCACGGGAGGCGGTTTTGGTGTTGGCGGGTGGGGCAGAAAAGGCGGGATCCTCCTCAGGCTCTCTAGCGGAAAAGGCAGGATCCCCCTCAGTCCCCCTTATCAAGGGGGAAGTAAATGCACTGGTTGATCGGGCTGTGGCTTTGGGGTTGTTGGAGGTGTCGCCGGATGGGGGGTTGCGTGTGCCGAGGGTTGTGCCTGTGGCGGTGGCAGAGGAGGAACGGGAAACGCTGGCGAAAATGGGAGCGGAATGTCTTCATCAACTTTGTTATAAAAATCAAAGATCTTCAATAACTCAAGTATCAGAAATCATCAGGCTGGCTTTACTTGGGAAACTGACAGATCTTGCTGTGTCTGTGGGAATGGTGGTCTCAGCAACATTAATGGAAAAAGGTTTATATACAAGTAGTCTTTGGATATGTGAAACCATACTTTCAAAGTCTCAAAACTATGCCATTTTAAATCAACAAGGAAGAGTCTATGAAGTTTTGGGTCAATATAAATTAGCTAGGAAATACTTAACTCAGGCTTTGTATCTTTGCCCAAAAAATGACCACTTTTTTAAAAATAGTATTATTTCCAATATTTGTTCAACAGTACAGACTTTCGATGAATACAAATCCGCAGTTGTAGAACTCAAGAAATTAGAAAAATACTTTAGCAAGAGTAAGCAAACTGATTTTGAAGCTATTATTTCTCATCAAATTGGTCACATAAATATTGAATTTGGTGAGATTGACGAAGGGTTAGTGAAACTAGAAAGATCTATCAAGTTATGTAAGAAAATCAATAATCGAAGAACATTAGCTGCTTCATTGACTGACAAAGCAAGGGTACTAATTGACCAAGGAAAATTCAAAGATGCGATTCCTCTTTTAAATGAAGCCCAGATTTTTTTTCAAGAAATAGACAATAAAATAAACTACTATACAACCGTTTATCTATTAGGAAGAATTGCACTGCAATTAGAAAATTTAGATTTAGCTATATGTAAATTTTATGATTGTCTCACATATTATAAAGCAGAGAAAATAAAACTGAAGGAAGCGGCTACTATGCATGAAATTGCATTCATTCTACTGAAGCAAGGCAAGCATAAAGAAACATTAAAGCTATTGCATAAAACACGAGAAATAGAGGAGGAAATTGATCGGAAGTCATTAATTGAGACATATATAAGTATTGCTTCCGTACACATAAGTCAAAAAGATTTTGAAAAGGCATCTCATTATTTGTATAAGTCCTTACCTATTGCACAAGATTTTAGACGGTTGAATAAAATAAAACAAATCAATGTTCTTTTGGGAATTTGCCAGTCTATTTGAGTTGTCAATTCAAGAGCAGTAGAGGAGGCGATCGCCCTTTATCAACAGTCTCTCGAAACCACAGAAAAAATCGGGGATGTAAAGACGAAAGCCGCTACCTTGCACAACATGGCAGATATTTACGCGAATCAGGGAAAAATCGAGGAGGCGATCGCCCTTTATCAACAGTCCCTCGAACTCAAAGAAAAAATCGGTGATGTGCAGGGGAAAGCCGCTACTTTGCACAACATGGCAATCATTTACGCAAATCAGGGGAGAGTGGATGAGGCGATCGCCCTTTATCAACAGTCTCTCGATATCGAAGAAAAAATCGGTAATGTGCAGGGGAAAGCCGCTACTTTGCACCAAATGGCAATCATTTACGCGAATCAGGGAAAAATCGAGGAGGCGATCGCCCTTTATCAACACTCCCTCGAACTCAACGAAAAAATCGGTAATGTGCAGGGGAAAGCTGCTACTTTGGCGATGATGGGGCAATTACTTGCGGATACTAACCGAGACAAACAAAGAGGCTTAAATTATCTCTACCAATCCCTCGAAATTTTGACTCAATTGCAATCTCCCAGCGCCCAAACCGTCCAATCAATTATCCATCGCATCGAAAACTCGTAGGGTGGGTGAAGCGAACCCATAACATTTATTTTTGCCGAAAAATCCCCATTGAGCGCAGCCCACCGCAACCTTTCCACCACACAAATCTCTCAAAAAGGTGCGTTACGACGGATGATAAATTTTGGGTTTTTACAGTAGTTTTTTGCCGTCTCCACACATTCCACAATTTGATGAAATAAAAAGAGATTGGGGCGGCGATCGCCCTCAATATTTTCTAGACGACGAGTTCAAAATTAATTGCCCATCATCCGCCGCAGGATCATTTTCAAGTGATTGGCAGGCGAATACAAAACTCCGTTCCTTGACCAACTTCAGACTGTACCCCTAAGGTTCCCCCGTGGGTATCGACGATAATTTGTTGGGCGATCGCCATTCGATATTTTAATCAATTTGAACGGTATAAAAACTCCTTCCTAAAAGGAATATTACCGCATACTCAATGTACTAGTGTGCTCAGGACATATCTTAAAGAAACTTAAGCTAGTAGAAAGAAAGCGATTTCTTTTTTTCTGAAGAGTTAGGTCTAGAAAAGCTACTATTTATTTGGCGATAGAACCAAAATAAAAACATTGCCAAAACTGTAAAAATAGAACGCTTTAGAATTGTAAATTTCTTTTGCAAACAAGACTATGTGGAGCAGATGAAGTGACAATTCAGTGCCTGCAAAAAACTTTTGACAAGATCAACATTGAACACATGACGAAGAGCCAATAGCTTTGTCAAAGAGAGAACGTAATCACCTATGAAATAATGATTGCAAGACTTTAATGCATTTACTAAAGTGAGATATTTGGATCAGTTAGTGTTCTGAAAGTTGGAAAGTTACTATTGAAAGAGAATGAAAAATAAGCTTTGTCTGGCAAATAATTGCAGTTTGAAATGTTTCTCTCAGAAATAGTTCGAAAAGATATGTCGAAATTAATATTTAAGTT
>JBARRZ010000037.1:0-2075 GCA_049644465.1 Limnothrix sp. | reverse complement strand
GTAGAGCATCAAGTCGCACAATAAATATGCTGAATATTAGAATTCCAGCTATATTCCTAATCACTAACCCAAGTACAATAAAAGCTATTCCGAAACCTGATCCTAAAAGAATGCTTAATATTGCATTTTCAGATTGTAGTAATTGCTTTTCATTTTCTTCAAGGGTTCCGCTAAATGCAAATGTCGCGGATATTTTTGTCGCCACACTCAAGGACATCCCCATTATTGAACTGATCGCAAAAATCTGCCTAGTATTGAGAAGTATATCTTGAGACACTCCCCCACGTATACAAAAAACAACACTTAATATCAAGCATAAAGTCACACCAAAAGTTGTATTTGAAGTTAAATAAAGGTATATGTTTAAAGTTACAACTAAAATAACAATTAAAGATACTTGTAGCCAATCGATAGAAATCCCCAAATATCCTAAGAAATAACAAGATAGGAGATCAATAAATATTGTCAAGACAATATGTTGAATATATAAATTTCGCTGAATAGGATTAGTCTGAAAGATAGCCCACCCTTCATACATATTTACTTGTTTAGGTAGTGTATTTTCCTTTTCCCAAAACGTTTCGGCATAGCATCTAATTGCCTGCGGAAAATAAAATATCCAGTACAAAAGCCGTAGATAGTCCAGCGGGTTCCAGAGTTGCAAAGGGCGGTTAAGTTTGGGGGCGAGGTCTAGCTTTGGCACAGGCGACTCAGGCATAAACCACCTCCTTCCTTGGGGAAGGTGCCCGAAGGGCGGAAGGGGTTTCGATAGGTTGCGACTCCCACGGAGAACCCACCCCTAGCCCCTCCAAGGAGGGGAATATTTGGTCGTGAAGGTTAAGAAGGTAAGTCAAGATTTAGCTCATGCTCCCAAGAAATATTTACCAAGTCCTCTGGATCGCCGATAATCACGCCGGGACGAGGAACCAGATTATCAAATTTGCTCTTTTTTTCGACTGAGACAATCTCGAATAATTTGCCATCCCAATCAATTTGAAGTGGTTTTCCTATAGCAAGGATTTCTACGAGCAGTTCACGGATATTGCTCTGTTGTAACTCGGTTGGTGTCATTATTTTTAGCATTCTCGTTTGTGCCAAATCGTTGATCCCTCCGGCTTCGCCACCTCCCTTTGAAAGGGAGGTAGTGGGAGACTGACTCTTTCCAAGTCCCCCTTACCAAGCCGGAGCTTTAGTGAGGAGATTTAGGGGGATCTCAACTCCAGCAACTCATTTTTCATTATTCGATTAGCCATTGTTTTTTAGCATTCTCATTTGTACCAAATCGTCGATCCCTCCGGCTTCGCCACCTCCCTTTGAAAGGGAGGCAGTGGGAGACTAAATCTCTGAAGCTTATTTTTCTTTGTATCGATTATAAAGCCGGAAACAAGCCTCCATCACCTTTTGCGGATGCCCTTGAGTGTCTAGCAAAATCCGCATAATTTCTTGCTCCGAAAACCGAATGGGCGTGGGCGCTAACCGCGACTGAATAAACAGTTGAACCGCTGGCTCTTCCCAGAATGCCAAAGACTCATTGAGGCAAATATTTTTAAACGGCGAAACACTGCCTCGACTATCAGGAAAAAGTTCATCCAAATCCATCGAAGCCGCCACCACCAACCGCAACGGCGCATCACCACCCTCCGCCAAACCCCGCAATTGCGAACGAATCTGAAGCGTAAAACCATCCCATTTCATTTTCTCCACCTCGTCCAAAAGCAACAAAATCGGTGGCTCAAGTTTGCTAATTGCCCGCTTTAGCTTGAAGCCTTTGCAAGTTTCTGATAGCCCCAATTCATAACAAAGCGCGTCGTAAAAATCCGCATCATCGTAAATATCCTGAAAATTTAGATACACCGGACGACGATAGCGAGTGAGCTGTGATTCTGTGTGGTGGGCGATCGCCTTCAAAAAAGAAGACTTCCCGATTTGTCTTTCTCCAATCACCGCGACACTGCTGCCACTGTTGAGAATTTCAAACACACTCCTCAGCTCCCGTTCCCGACCAAAAAATAATTCTGGGCGATCCACCAAACCATTGAGCGGCACAAAAGGATTTTCGGGAATTGCTGAAGGCT
>JBARRZ010000036.1:0-54683 GCA_049644465.1 Limnothrix sp. | reverse complement strand
CGGATATTCCAAAGCTCACTGAATTTGCTAAGGAGCCGGATGCGTATTTTCAGCGGTATATTCGCAAATCTGTGACAGACAATCTCCAAAAAAGTGCTTTGGTGCGGACTGTTTTTGCGATCGCCTCTGATAACGAAAGTGCGCAAACGGGTGATGTACTCAGCATTCGTGAACGAAACGAAGAGTCACTCACTGATTTGTTGCCTAATTCCGAAGAAGAATTTCAGCAGCGTTTAGCCCGTTACCAAAAGAATATTAAGCAGTTTGTTCGGTTGTCTAGTTCGGCGCGGATTCCGCTGCTCGTGGCAATTCAACCGGAGATCACTGGGCGCGACGTGAACAAACTTGACCCGACAGAACAAGCACTGCTCAGCGCCTTGGGTGATGATTATCAGCAAAAAATGTTGACTTATTATCCAAAAATGGTGGACTCGGTCAAGCAACTTGAAAAGGCGTTTCCGACTAATTTAAAACTGCTTAATTTTTATCGTCTGAACGATAAGTTTCCGACGCCAGCATTTATTGACCCCATCCATATTAATGCTGAGGGCCACGCAGAAATGGCCGAGCAATTGTACGCGGCGATCGCCTCGTTAGAGAAAATGCAAATCATCCCTGAAAACTTCGAATTAGACCAATAGAGAATAGAGTTTGATCGCTTTTAACGCGGTGGCACACCAGCACTACGCAGCACATCGCTCAATTCTGGACAGGCGGACTCTAAGCCGAAACTGCGGGGATTAACGGTTTTTTTGTAAGTGAAATGGCGATAATCCATGCAAAAACGATCCCATGCCGCCACTTGGATCCGAAAGACCTTAATAAAAAAGTTGGCTAGGCCGACCGTGAGGGGAATTTGGAAATAAATTTTCTGTGACCGATAACGACACAGCGCGGCGATCGCCTCATTTGCAGTCAGCGGCTCATTACCCAACACAAACAACCGATCCGGATCAAGTTCTCCAGCCGGTAACGAAAAACGAATTGTCGGCGGATGTTCAGCCAAATGTCGCACCACCGTCGCAATATCTTCACCATGCATAAAGTGAAAACTGCCATCGGCCTTAAAAAATCGAACCAATTTCACCCACTTAATCAAATCTCGCAACCCGCCCGACAGATGCGAATAAGGCTTATTCTCCGCACCGCCAGCCACCAAAGTCGGAAAAACGACACTAATTTTTGGAGCGAGTTTGAGATCACCTAATTTTTGGTAACACTCATATTTCGTGCGGATGTAGTCTGTACCGAGGTCGCGCGCCTCTGTCAAAATTTTGTTGTCTCGCCCTAAAATACTGGCCGTCGAAAAATATATCACTTGTTCGCAAACCGTCGGATCCAGCAGGTCAATTAAGCGCGCCGTTTTGACCACGTTCGTCTCAAAGGATTCTTGAGCGCCTCCCCAAGCCGTTGCCGCGAGGATCGCCACATTGATCGTTTTTAATAAATCGGCCTGCGCTTCAATATCTAATAAGTCGCCCTGCACAAGATGAATTCCCGGACGAGCATGAATATCAAATTGCAATTTTTCTGGCGATCGCACTAACAGATACAGCTCATAATCCGTGTCATAAATGAACGTTTCCGCCATGTAGTGACCAATGCAGCCACTCGCGCCAGTGATAAAAACCTTTTTTGACATGAATGTCTCGTTACTCGTGCTGGAGAATTGCCCCTTAGTTTAGTACGACGCAGGCGTCCAAGAAACGTGCCCTCAATGAGAGGTGGAAAACACAGCCGCGAACTTGGGGTAATCTACACTCTTAGATTGACCAGTTCTGACTTAGATCCTTGATAATAAGAACGTTGCAATCTTTTTAAGCTTTTTTTCTTATGCCTTTACCAACTAAACTCACTACCCTAGACGGCAAACCTCTCGCTGCGGAAACCATCGCTAACAAAGTGGTTTTGTTTGTGAATGTGGCTAGCCAGTGCGGCTTAACGCCCCAGTACAACGGCCTCGTAGAACTAGATAAAACTTATGGCGATCGCGGTTTAGTGATTATTGGCGTCCCTTGTAATCAGTTCGGCGCGCAAGAACCCGGCACGGCTGATGAGATCAAAGATTTTGCAAAAAAGAAGTACGACGTCGAGTTTACGTTGCTCGAAAAGCAAAACGTCAACGGTGCGGATCGTAGTCCTCTTTATCAGTTCCTCGTGGGCGAAGGTGATGATATCGCTTGGAATTTTGGTAAGTTTCTCGTTGGTCGTGACGGTCAGGTCATTAAGCGTTTTGAACCGCAAACTGCGCCTGATGATGCAGCATTGAAAGCGGCTATTGAAAAAGCACTCGGTTAATTGACGAGCCAGCTTTTTTCGCAAATAGTCTTAAAGCTTGTTGCTGATCCTTTAAATATGATGGCGATCGGGACAAGTAAGATTTGAAATACTGACGCGGAGAAGAGGAGAGCGGGTGATGGAGAGATTTTGCTTTAAGCAGAGGTCTTGATGAGGCAAATATCAGTTTCACTCTGTCCCTTTGTCTCCGAGTCTTCTTCTCCCCGCGTCACGTTAGTAATCGCGTCATGTTAGTAACAATGATGGCGATCGCCCCAGAACTTCGCACAAAAGCACTGCCGAGCATCACAACCCAACGAGGCAGCCACCAGTCTGGGCGATTTTATTTACGATAGGAAAGACGTCTCCAAAAGGACAGCTCGCTGACCGTCCTCAAAAATTGCTTTACCTGAACAATTGACTCTCGTCACAATGTAACAGCAGCAAGGCTTGTGACTCATCGCAGTTCTGAGAATACGCCATAAGCTTAGACCAATTTAGAGAGTGTCACAGTGTGATCCGGATACCGCGCGGAACATCGATAGAGTCAGGGTGTCGAATAAAGCAATCTACCGAGACGAAAACACCATGAACATCAACACTATTTCTTCTACTCAATTGTCTACCCCCATCCAGCCTTGGCATCCGGAACAACCAGAACTCGACAGCCTACAAGTTTGGATCGAGGCTGAGTTTAGCAATCAGGTCAAATCTGGTTTTAATATGATTCGGGCGATCGCCACTCGCATGACTACCGAAGTCAAAAGAATTTGCGAAAAAAGTAATCGCATCCAAAATTCTGGCGAAATCAAATCTTGGCAACATTCCCTCGCTCGTCACCGCATCAACAAGTGCGTCACCTATTACCAATTCGGTTCCAAGCAAGGCCGCTCCGAACTACACAGCAAACTCAGCGTCATCATCTACCGTTACATCGCTCCTTCTAGAGCACAACTCGGATTCTCTGGCCGCTACAATCTCATCGAAGATTTTATGCAAGATTTTTATGCCGAGTCGCTAAAAGCTTTTCGTCGGGAAAATGAAGTCGAAGAAAAGTATCAACCCCGCACTCGTTTGGAGTTGGCTGAATACATGGCTTTTACCGAGCAATACGCTAAGCGTTCGATTCGGCTCCCCGGTGGTTATAGCCAGCAGTTGATTGTGTTGCGTGCGCAGACTTTTGCGAAGCGGATGCCGAAAGAAGCGGTAGTTGATATTGAGAAAGCGACTGAGTTTTCTAGCGACGACAATCCGGCTCAACACTACTCGGCGACCATGCAGCAGGTTCGGGCGCAGCTCATCAGCGAAATTCCTGACCCGACTGAAGGTGCAACCCGCGATCGCCTAATTGGCTCTTTGTTCCAGTATTTTGAAGACCAAGGTCACACTGATTGTGCTAACTATCTTGCGCTTAAGTTAAAGGATTTGCCTGCTTGTGAAATTGACGAAATCCTTGGCCTCTCTGCACGGGAACGGGATTATCTCCAACAACGCTTTAAGTACCATGTCGAAAAGTTCTCGCGTAATTCTAACTGGAAAATTGTCCACCAGTGGTTGGGTGCAGAACTGGAGCAACGCCTCGGTTTGACGACAAGTCAGTGGGAAATATTCTGTGATGGGCTGACTGATTTGCAGTTGGAAATTATCGAATTACGTCGCGAAAAACTCAGTGATAAGGCGATCGCCACTGAAATTGGTCTCACACCTAAAAAAGTACAAAAGCAATGGACAGAAATTCTGGAATTGGCATGGGAAATGCGCAATCAAAAAGCTTAGGCTCAAACCTAATGTTATCAATGGAAAATGTTATGGTGCATTCAATAGGAGTGTATGATCGAAGCAATCCCCAATCATCAGAATAATCGTCCCCCTCCCTGCTACAAACTCTGTGGTGGGGAGCTTGCTATCTAGGGTCAGTTCGGCTTAAGAATTTGGAGAAAGGGGCGATCGCTGATCAAAGAGATGGGGGGACAGGGGGACAAAGTGATATTAATATTTTTTCAATCAAAACTTCGTTGGTATAAAAGCTGCTCTTCATCACCCGCTCTCCCCTTCTCCGCGTCACCGTTTCAAGTTTTGCTTATCCTGAACCCACGTTTTCTTGATTTTTTTAAATCTCACAAGCTTATGTCTGCCAACTTTGACGACCTTTTTCAGGCAATTACAACCCTCGTAATGTGCCATTCTCCTAGCGGTGTGGAAACTGAAATTGATGTTTATCTGTTAGAGCTTTTTACCGAGTTGGGATTGCAACCATGGCAGGATCGCGCAGGAAATATTATTGTCAAAATCGCAGGCACAGATCCTGATCAAGGGGCGATCGCCATTACAGCCCACAAAGATGAAATTGGGGCGATCGTCAAACAAATTGATCCGAACGGCGGCAGAGTACAAATCCGCGCTCTCGGTGGTTCCTACCCGTGGATTTATGGCGAAGGTGTGATGGATATTCTGGGCGATCGCGACACAGTGCCCGGTATTTTAAGCTTTGGTTCCCGCCACGTTTCCCACGAGTCACCGCAAAAGCGCTTACAAACCGAAAAGCCTGTGCAATGGCAACAAGCATGGCTCGAAACGAAATGTCACCCCCTAGAATTACAAGCCGCCGGTGTCCATCCCGGTAGTCGCGTCGTGGTCGGCAAACATCGCAAAACGCCGTTTCGTCTCAAAGATTTTATCGCTAGCTATACCCTCGACAATAAAGCTTCGGTCGTAATCCTGATCGAGTTAGCCAAACGCCTCAAAAATCCGCCACAGGATGTCTATCTCGTCGCCTCTGCAAAGGAAGAAGTCGGTGCTCTAGGCGCGCTCTATTTCAGTCAAAACACGAAAGTTGATGCCCTTGTTGCCCTCGAAATTTGTCCCCTCGCTAAAGAGTATGCGATCGCCAGCGGTGACAGGCCAGTCTTATTGGCTCAAGACGCCTACGGCATTTATGACGATGGCCTCAATGCTGAAATTCTTGCGGCCGCTGAGCGGATTCACCGACCAGTCCAACAAGCAATTATTCAAGGCTTTGGGAGTGATGCTTCGATTGCGATGAAATTCGGCCATATCAGTCGCGGTGCTTGCCTCAGTTTCCCGACTGAAAATACCCACGGCTACGAAATTGCTCATCTAGGGGCGATCGCCCATTGCATCGATATTTTGGCGGCCTATTGCGAGAGTCTTTAATTAATATTTTCCAAAGCCGATTGAATGGCTTGGCGTTGTTCCGCGTCGTAATTCCAGCGATCAAGAAAATCGGCGTAGTCACCTGCTTCAGTTTGAGTCGCCTTTAATAATTGCAAACGTTCTTGTTTGAACACATCGTCTCTCTGCTCAGATTCTAATGATTGTAAAAGTTGCAGCGATCGCCTTTGTACTGTTTCAGAAGCTGCCTGTTGTTCCGAGTCGTTATTGCGCTTGTGGGTAATTGCCATGGCGGTGGACATCGCTACATTTTTCACCAAGATCGAACTAATTGTCGATGCGGTTGCGCGAAAACCTTTTAAAAAAGTGGCTGGCGGCTGATCAGCGAGCGGACTCGCTCCCGTTAGGTACACCACAAAAAAGCCTCTGACACCGTTTGGGTAGCTCAACAATTCTGTCATGTCAGCTAAAACTTCGGTTTCGGTGAGTTCTGACTGCTCTACTTTTTGTAGCCATTGCTGAGTGAAGGCGATCGCCTCCCGAAAAGACATTGTTTTAAAATTCAAAGATTCGTTGTTAATCATAATTTAAGAAAGTAGCTCATTAATAATGATGTTTGAAATATTGCAGCAAATACATTTTATTCAAGTACGACAAAGGAAGGCGATCGCCCTCCCTATCGATATTGTGACTGTTTATCACAGAGCCGTTAAACCTCGTAACTGAATAAATTTTGATTTTTGCTCCAATGTGAAAAAGCTTTAATTTTGTCTGATTTTGAAAAACATCCGGATCAGTGGTGTCAAAAAGTCGTAAAGCTAAACAAGCCCACAGTGTAAACCGTGGCAACAACGACACTCTTTCTTTTTTCAAGCAGGCAACATCATGAATACCGATAGAAGACAACAATCTCTCAATGTTCGTGCAGCAGCAGCAAACCTCGCAGCACAGCGTATCCGGCACATTGCCAACGACGACGAATGTAAATTTAGACTCAACAAAAATGGCAAGTCCACACCTAGCTATTTAGCCAGCTACACCAAAGGGATGCCCCACGACGAATACACAGGTCTAGTGCTCAATCCCGATGATTTTCAGCAATTCGTCCGGGCGATCGACAGCGGCAACCCCAGAGACTTCCGCGATACTCCCCTTGGCCCTGTCGGCTATACCGAAAATGACGATCAAGGCCAAGGTTGGCGTTCCGTTGGCGCTGTAAACGCGAAAGTCCGAGCATGGGAAAGCCAAGGCGCAGGCAGTACATTTGATCTTGAAGGCCCCGATGCCCAAGCCGTAACAATGCCCCCAGCCCCCATCATCGGTAGCGCTGAACTCACCGCAGAGATGGCTGAAGTCTACGCCCAAGCGCTATTACGCGATGTTCCTTTCACACAAATTGTGGCAGGAGAAGGCGAAGTTAGCTTTAGCCACTCTGGTTGTACGACCCATGAAAACAAAGTACCTCTGCAAGAAATCGTTGGCTGTCTTAATGAACTGGAATGGTTTCAGCATGCGGACGCAGACAAAAAACTTTCAGCTAGCAAATTAGCCCGTAAGCGAGGTACTTTTGACGGCCAAACGCTTTTTCGAGGTATCACTCCCGGTGATAATGTTGGCCCCTATCTCTCACAGTTTTTGTTGGCGGGAAACTCTGGCATTAATGGCAATGACCAAGAACGTAGCTCTAATGCTGGTTTAGTTTCCTATGGTGCCATCTCGATTGATCAGCGGGTGCGTTTTGCCAAGCCCTATGACGACCATCTGACAAATTGGTACGAGTGGCTGGATGTACAGGAAGGGGCGGATCTGCGAGGCCGAGAATCCTATGTGGCTGGGCCAACACGACGGTTTATCACTACCCCCAGAGATTTGGCGACCTATGTTCACTATGATGCGCTCTATGAAGCTTATTTGAATGCTTGTTTGATTATGTTGAGCGAGGGTATTCCTTTTGATCCGGGAATTCCATTCCAAGGTCGAGATTTTTTGGATCATCAGCAGGGATTCGCGCATTTTGGTGGCCCGCACATTCTGTCGTTAGTAACAGAAGTGGCAACTCGTGCGTTAAAAGCGGTACGTTTCCAGAAATTCAATGTGCATCGTCGATTGCGTCCGGAGGCTTTGGCGGGACGATTAGCTCGTTACGAAGTACTGGATACGCCAGAATTAGTATCTATGGCAAAAGATCCGGCATTATCTAAGATTTTGGGTTGGGTTGCGGACAAGAATGGCGATCAGGATCGTCTGCTTAAGGACAAAAATTACTTGCTGCCGATGGCCTTTAACGAGGGTTCACCGATGCACCCATCTTATGGTGCTGGCCACGCAACGGTTGCGGGTGCTTGTGTGACAATTCTAAAAGCTTTCTTCGATCATAAACATCCGCTGGCGATCGCCGGTAATGATCAAACAGCATTTGTCCCGACAGCAGATGGCTCAAAACTCGAAACAATTGGGGTAGTGGGCGGCAAACTCACCGTAGAAGGAGAACTCAATAAGTTGGCTTCAAATATCTCAATTGGTCGTGATTGGGCTGGTGTACATTATTTTTCTGATTACATCGAATCCTTGCGCATGGGTGAGCAAATCGCCATGGGTATTCTCGAAGAACAAAAACTCACTTACGGTGAAAACTTTTCGATGACAGTACCTCTTTATGATGGTGGCTCTGTCAGAATTTAAATCGCTTTTAAAAGTGTTGACATTTTGAAGTAGCGAATATTTTTCAAACAGGCAAAAGTCTACACTGTAGTTCTCTTGCCTGTTTTTTTCGTGATTAACGATAACTTTTATATCTACAAAATTCAACCCAATCTAAAATGCTTAGTTCTGAATTGGGACAATCGGAATATAGATACGAAATTCGGTTCCTTGACCTTCCTGCGACGAATATTCTAATTTTCCTTGATGCTTTTCAGTGATAATTTGATGACTAATTGACAAACCAATTCCTGTTCCCTCACCAATAGGTTTTGTAGTAAAAAATGGCTCGAATATTTGATTTTGAATCGCTTCTGGGATGCCACCAGCATTGTCGGCGATCGCCACCTTGACCCACTGATAATCAATGATTTGAGTTGTGATTTTAATTTGGTTAGGCTCTGCCTGAATCTCTTTGTAAGATTTACTCTGATTATTGTCTTCTAAAGCATCAATACTATTGGAAAGAAGATTCATGAAAACTTGATTAAGAGAACCAGAATAACAAGCAGTTAACGGCAAATCTTCATAGCTTTTAACGAGCTGTATTTCTGGTCTTATTTCGTTTGCTTTTAAACGATGTTTTAGCAGTAGAAGGGTGCTGTCGATACCTTGGTGAATATCAAACTTTCTAAGATTACTACTATCTGCCCGCGAAAATCTGCGCGAAGAAACAATGATTTCACGAATACGTTCTGTGCCAGTTCGTATTGATTCCATAATATTCGGAAGGTCTTCTTGAACAAAGCTTAAGTCTATTTTTTTTTCTCGTTCTTTGATTCTTACTGGTACTTCGGGGTAGGATTCTTTGTAAAGTTCAATCAGGCTAAGTAAATCTTCTAAATGATTTCTCATATGCTCAACATTGCCATGAATAAAATTCACTGGATTGTTGATTTCATGGGTTAAGCCTGTAACCAATTGGCCTAAAGAAGACATTTTTTCTTGTTGAATAAGCTGCACTTGCGAAAGCTGTAACTGTTTGAGAGCCGTGGACAATTCTGCGGTGCGTTCTTCAACTTTGGATTCTAGAGCTTCGGTATATTGAGTAAGTAATTTGTTTTTTTGAGCTAAAGTACTGGTCAAATCTTGAATCTTTAGATGCACCTTGATGCGGGCAAAAAGTTCGTCTTGTTGAATCGGTTTTGTGATGTAATCTATTGCACCAAGTTGAAAGCCTTTAACTTTATCTTCTGTGTTGGCTAAAGCTGTCATAAAGACAATCGGAATATCTTGGGTAATGCTATCTTTTTTCAGGCGATCGCAGGTTTCGAAGCCGTCAATGCCGGGCATCAACACATCTAATAAAATCAAGTGCGGTTTTGTATATTTAGCGCGACGAATAGCGCTCTCTCCATCTTGGGCAACCAGCACCGATTCGTATTTTGTTTCTAGGGCATCTACGACAACGGCTAAATTACGAGGATTGTCATCTACGACTAAAATTGTGAACTTCTCTAGGGACGGCTTAGTCATTAACTTCGAAAGATAAGGTGCGGTAGAAAATCGTAGTGCAACTCGCTATCAATTGCTGTATTTCTAGTGTTTATCATACTCAAAAATAAGATGGTTTTAGTGAAGATTGTGGTCATAGCGATCGCCACGATTAGCTCACTATTTAGATTGGTAGATGCGCTTCGAGTAGAGCGAGAATTGACTTCTCTTTAAAATTTTGTGCTAAATCCTTGAGCTTTTCAGCAAAAGTAAAATAACTATCATCTAACTCACATAGATAGTCAGCATGTTCCCGAATTTTACGCATGCTACCGAGCATCGCGAATTCGTACAAGCTTTCTAACTCTTGTTGTGGGGGAATCACGAGCGGTATTGTCACCGCATTCTCAGCAGTCTCAATTGTGTCAGTGCTTTCAAAAATCCACTGCACATCAAGATACTGGCTGAGACATTTAAGTAGCTGTGCTTCGTTGACTGGTTTGGGCAGAAAGTCTTCGCAACCGGCATGGCGAATTTTGCGCTGATCGATGTCGAGCACACTGGCAGAAACGGCGATGATTGGCGTGTGTTTAATCTCAGGTGTGTTGCGAACTTCTTGGGTTACTTCAAAGCCGGATTTGATCGGCATAACCAAGTCAGTCAGAATCAAGTCTGGATGGTGCTTGCGAGCAAGATCTATTGCTGCTTGGCCTTGTTCTGCGAGTAAAATTTCGAAGCCGAGCGGTTCCAAAAGATTTTGCAAAACTAAACGATTACCGAGGTTGTCATCGGCGACTAAAAGGGTCAGGCGATCGCCCTCATAGCCGATAATCTGCGCGGCGGGTTCAAGCGCCGTTTCGATTGCGGTATTCACAACAGGAAATTCAGCCGTAAACGCAAAAACAGAACCTGCCTTGAGCTGGCTAGTCACAGTCAATTTACTACCCATCATCTCGACGAGTTGCCGACTAATCGCGAGTCCCAAACCTGTGCCACTAGCACGTTTGTTCATATCGCCAATTTGCTCGAAAGGTTGAAAAATTGTCTCTAGCCGTGCCGCATCCATCCCGACGCCAGTATCAATAATTTCAAACTGGAGCTGCACATTTTCTGGATTGGCTGAGTTTGTTGCCGTAATCCGCAAGGTTACTTGACCTTGGTCAGTGAATTTCACAGCATTACCCAGTAGATTCAGCAGTACTTGCCGCAACCGTTTTTCATCCGCCCAAATCCCAACCGGGAGAGTGCCGACTGTTTCTGTCACGAAGCAAATATCTTGTTCGAGGGCGCGCATTTTAATAATGCCGTTTACGCCGTCGAGAAAACCTGTGAAGTAAATATCACTGGGCGACAATTCCATTTTCCGGGCTTCAATTTTTGATAAATCAAGAATATCGTTGATTAATGTCAGCAGATGGGAGCCGCTTTGTTCAATTACTTCAACACCGCTTTTTTGGCGATCGCCTAGTTGCCGATCTCGTTTGAGAATCTGCGCGTAACCCAAGATTCCGTTTAACGGCGTCCGCAGCTCGTGACTCATGTTGGCCAGAAACTCACTCTTCGCTTGGTTGGCACTATCCGCCAATTCTTTCGCTTTGCGCAATTCTACTGTCCGCTCATCGACCAGCTTTTCTAAATTTTGATTTGTCGCTTGTAAAGCTTCTGCGGCTCGACGATTTTCAGTCGCGATACTGGCCAGATGTGCTGCTGTTTCTAAAATGCTGTAGTGGTGCGCAGTCGGTTGGCAGGCGACATTGTGGGAGATGGCAAAAGTTCCCAAAACTTCCCTTTTCGCACTCAAAAATGGCGTAGACCAGCAAGCACGAATGTTATGACCAAGGGCAAAATCTTTAAAAGGTGCCCACAGTGGATCGTTAGCAATATCGGTCACAAAAACAGGTTCACCTCGATGGGCTGCCGTGCCGCAGGAACCAGAGCAAGCACCAATCATCAGTCCATTCACCCCAGCTGCATATTCAGGGGGCAGACTCGGAGCAGCTTCGCCTTTGAGAGACTGGTTTTCTTGATCGACAGTCATTACGGAACAATAGGCCCCGGGCAATTCCTGCTCTAGGAGCAAACATAAACTGTTAAAAACAGCTTGAAGATCTTTGCCTTGAGCGACTTGCTCTAAGACTTGGGTTTGAGCTTTGCATAAAGCTTCTGTACGATGGCGGGCGATCGCCGTGGTTAGAACATTACAGATCGCTTGGACAAAGTGTAGATCTTCATCGCAAAAAGACTGATCTTCGGTACGGTAAATTGTTACCAGACCGACTGGTTTTTCTTGACCTTGAATTAAGGCGATCGCCCCACAAGCAGCGTCAATAGGTGCGGGAAAAACGAGGTCTGATAAATTCTCTTTTGTTAACGTTTGAATCGATTCCCAATTACTAATATCTGGACATTCAACCGTTTGTATTTCATTATTTACCCCTTGTAAATCTGCCACCAATTGAAACGACAGACTATCAGAAAGCATTAACCAAATACGAGCAGTCGCCAGACCTAATACTTTGCTCAATAAGACTACGGTATCGCCAAATAAGATTGGCAAATCAATACCTGACAAGGCTCGATTCCCCAAGGCGACGACTGCCGCTTGGCGCTTGATGTCCGTAAGTTGTTTAGATTGAGATTGTTCTAAAACTGAGTCAAAGGAGAATTTCATGAATGTCAACCGCAAAAAAGCTTAAAAGGCCAAATATACTTTTTGAGTTAATGTTTGAAAAACGGCTAATGTATTATTCTTTATACAGTGCTTTCCGTCGTTCTCATACTATCTTTACTCTAAATTCTATAAAAAGACAGGATGCTTTACACAAAAAATATTTAACGGCAAAACCTAAATTAACTGTAAGGCGATCGCCCTAGTAATTATACTTATTCGTAATGAAAATTTTCATTGGTTTCTTCTGTTTGGGTTCCGCTGGCATTTCATGAAATCAGCGAAATACTAGCGAGCCAGACACGAATGCCAATGACGGCAGAACCTTGGGATTTATTGCATTCCCTTGACGAAGTAAAAGCATTTCGACACCATATTTACATACTCTTTTTTTGCTTACGCCTATCAACACTATTTACGGCAGTCTCAAAGGTCTCAAAAGCAGTCATCTCAAACAACTCCAGCGACTGTATCAGCAATCTGTGCCCGGCGATCGCCTGACCACTCCCGAACTCGCCCAACGCCTCGGCGCACTCAGCACCGAAGTGCGACAACCCGTTTGCGTCTATCTCAATCGGCGCGGCAAAGTCATTCGTGTCGGTGTCGGTTCCCCACGGCAAACCCAAATTCCCGCCCTCGAACTACCTCGTTACGGTGCAGAAAGACTGTCCGGCATTCGCTGCATTGCCGCCATGCCCAAAGACGAACCGCCCAAAGAATCTAGCCTGACCGCCATGGTGCTCCAGAGATTAGACGCACTCGTCACTTTCACGCTCTCTGGCACAGGCTCTACGACCAAAGGACGCGGCGCAGTCGGCTATATCAAAACAGGCTACGTTTCCCATCTGTTGCCCCAAACCCATCCTTCCCACGAATACTGGCTCGTTTCAGAACCCGCTTCCCTTGAGGAAGTCGCCCAACAAGATTTTTTAGATCTCGTTGAAGGTTTAGAAGAAGAATTTCAGCGCGAATTTACAGCTCAAAAAGTCGATCAAAGCCACGACCGCGTGATTTTAGTCGGCCTTCAAACCGATGATCTCCAAGATCGACGTTTCGCAGATGGCTTAATTGAACTCAGTCGCCTTGTTGATACCGCTGGTGGTGAAGTCTTAGTTACCATCGAGCAAAAACGGAATAAGCCCCATCCTCAGACCTTAGTTGGTGAAGGAAAAGTAGATGAAATTGCACTACAGATCCAAACGCTCGGTGCTGATTTAGTCGTTTTCAACCGAGACTTATCACCAGCCCAAGGCCGAAATCTTGAACAGAAATTTGGGACTAAAGTCTGCGATCGCACAGAAGTCATCCTTGATATTTTTGCCCAACGCGCCCAGTCTAGTGCCGGCAAACTACAAGTCGAACTCGCCCAACTCGAATATATGCTGCCCCGCCTTACAGGTCGCGGTAAAGCGATGTCTCGCTTGGGTGGTGGTATTGGTACCAGAGGCCCCGGTGAAACTAAGCTAGAAACTGAACGCCGCACAATCCAAAATCGCCTTAGCCGTCTGCAAAAAGAAGTTGACCAGCTCCAAGCTCACCGCTCCCGGATGCGGAGTCAACGCCAACGACAGGATGTCCCGACTTTCTCGATTGTGGGTTATACCAACGCGGGCAAATCAACGCTGATTAATGCCCTGACAAATGCTGAAGTTTACGCTGCTGATCAGCTATTTGCGACACTCGACCCGACAACTCGCCGCCTCACTCTCACGGACGAAGAGCATCAAACTCGCACGATGTTGTTGACAGATACAGTCGGGTTTATCCACGAGCTACCGCCGGCTTTGGTCGATGCGTTTCGGGCAACTTTGGAGGAAGTAACGGAAGCTGATGCGTTGATTCACGTGGTCGATTTATCCCATCCAGCGTGGCAACATCAATTAACTTCAGTCGAAAAAATTCTTGGAGAAATGCCAATTATGCCGGCTCAAGCATTGCTTGTATTTAACAAACTTGATCAAGTGCCTAGCGAGTCTCTCAAAACAGCAAAGCAACAATACCCTGAAGCGATTTATATCTCGGCAGGCGATCGCCTCGGTTTCGAGACCCTACGCCAACGATTGGTACAAATACTGCAACACTTATAGAAAGCCAAATTTTAGATTAGTTTGTAAAGAAATTGTCAAACAACATCGAATTTTTCGGCTAGCGTAGAAGTAGCTTCGTTAAGTTTAATCAATAAAATCTGGTTGCTAGTTTCCTTGGAGGTTTTACATGAACGCAGCAGAAAGAGCTTTAGGTGTGAATGTTGCCACCAAGATTGCCTCTGTCGTCAATCTATTTCGGGCCGAGTTTCCCGACGCCAAAGCTGACCTCAAGCCTTGGCGAAATGACCCTGACACCAAAGAATGGATGGATCCAGACTCCATCGATATTGGCTTCCATTTGCCCGGTTGGAGTCCCCGCTTTCAGAGCCGCAGTATGTTAGTGCAAATTCGCTTTTTTACTGATCCGCTCGAGCAATCTCAAAAATTTATTGGCATCGAAACAGCCGGTTTTAATCATGAAGGCGAAGCATGGCGATTATCGACGATCGCCCAATGGGAACTCGTGGGCAATTACGAACCGGCCAAAGATGTTTGCGACAGATTGCAACGTTTCTCTCAAAAAGCTTTTGAAGTATTTTCTTGAGTTTTCGGGATCGAAATTACAATTTATTTTCGCTGCGTTTCTGATCTAGCCATTGCTGCAAAATAATTTGTGCAGCTTCTTTATCGACCAGCCCTTTGTTGTGACGAAAATACTTTTTTCTGGCAGTTAATTGCGTTTCCGCTTCAACAGAAGTTAATCGTTCGTCAACATACTCTAGCGGCAAGCCTAAATCTCGGCTGATGCGCTGAGCAAATTTTTGGGTTATTTTTGCTTGTTTGCCGATATTACCGTCCATCATGAATGGTAAACCAACGACCAAAACTGTAGCAGCACGTTTTTCTACCCACTGCCGAATTGCCGCGAGATCAGCTTCTGAGGAAGTGCGGTGAATAGTATCTAAACCTGTCGCCAATAAGCCAAGACCATCGCAACCCGCTACACCGATGCGTTTACGGCCAACATCTAGGGCAAGGGCAGCAATTTTTGGCATTTAATTTTCTTCAACAAAGAAATCGATGACCGGATTCGTTTGGGGCAGATTTAGGGTGGGGTGATTTTTGAACCAGTTCATGCGACTAGGGATGGGCGATCGCATGGGTTGAAGACCTTGAAGCACACCAGAAAGCTGCAATGCTTCGAGGGGTTTTGCTTCGCGAATCTTGTGCCACACCGAACGGGACATCAGCAATGTGTGTTCGATAGGGGAGGCCCCGACTGTCTGGAAAAATTCTTCGCGTTCGGGCTGATAATCGGTGGACGTCGTGTACAACGGTTGCTCTGGGCGAATCTGTGCCACCTGTGCCATCTTAATCATCAGCTCAGGGTATAGCCATGTGTAAGCTGGGTGTACGGTTAAACGTCCGTGGTGAGGCTTTTGATCTTGGTGTGCGAGTTGCACAGCAAAATAACCGATCGCCGCTTTACGTTGTGGTTCATAGACGTAGCCTTCGACAACATCAACATGTTGTGACCAGTTTTTTACACGACAAATAAGATTGCCGACAGGGCTAGTTTTAAAGTCTTGTACGTGGCGATCAAAAACTTGCCGTAACATCGGCGGCATGGATGCGGTGTCTAATTGATATAGCAAACGGGCATCAGCGTTACCGACGGGCATCAGGTTCGGGATGGCGGGTTCTTGGAGCGCGAGTTCGCTGAGAATTTCTGGGGCGATCGCCCAATAAGTAAGTTTTGCGAGGGGCTGAAACCCATTTTGACGATACAACGCGAGAACTTGCTGCGCATTGACATTTACTTCCAAGATCCAATTGCGCGCTTCTACAAGATGATCAAAGCAATAGCGCACTAAAGTTGAACCCGGATCTCTCGCGCTGCCGTGGTATTCCAGCTTCGGGAAAGTCGAATCGACGACAATTTGCTCGACGCGCCACGTACTTTTTGAAGAATTAAACGGAGAAACTTTAACGAATGCAACAAGGCGACTGTCCACCTCCAACACATAGCCATGAAAACTATACTGGCTCGGATTGGGAAACACGTTAAGCAGTTTCACCAAACCATAATAATTTTTGGTGGTGTTGAGATCTTCCTCTAGAGACGTGTTGAGGGGCGAAGCGGGTTCGATGGCTTCCTGCTCCACAAACTTGGCGATCGCCGAGAGGTCTCGATATTGGACGGGACGGATAGAAACGTTGCCTTGCTTTGTCATTGTTTTTATAATGGCGAAAATTCACACCATTTCAATGTCAGTTGTCTTTATCTTAGCGAGTTTCTGAGTGGCGATGGCAAAGTCATAGCGCAAAGTTGTAGTTTTTTGACAAATTCTGGACAAAAAATCGTAGATCGTTACGTTTTATTCTTCACCAAATGTTTGATAACGACGCATAATCACTAGCGCTTTGCCGACCACAGGATTACGAGCAACAAAATTTCCTTCCAAGTCCTCGACACGCATCGTTTTAAAATCCAGCAGTTGCGCTAATTTCAAGACATCTGCACCAAGCCGATCTTGCAAACCTTCTTTTAATAAATACCAGCCATCTCCGACCGTTATTTTCAAAGTGCTGGCCGCAAAATTTGGCTCAATTGCTCGCACAATATTGTCACCATAAGGCTGCGTCACGTCGTCTAATTGGCTTTGAATAGCGGCAATCAAACGCTGCTCTGGGGTCGGTGGGGCTGGTTTCGCTGCGGGGACTGGCTTCGGTGTAACTGGCGTTTCGGATTTAGGCTGCTCAATGATTGGGGCTGGCGTATTGGCCACAGGGTCGGGCGCAATTTCTGTTGTTTCAGCTGGTTGTGTCGCGACAAGTTCTGTCGGCGCTGGCACTGTTGTGAATTTCCAAATAAAAATAAAGGCGATCGCCGCCGCTGCTGCCCCAATGAAGATTTTCTGCTCTTGCCACCAAGGTTTTTGAGGTCGTCGGCGTAGAGGTGTTTTTGCGGAAGTCGGGGCTGTGGAAGGTTTTGTCTTTGTTGTGCTCGGTGACTCCCCAAACAAATCGTCATCCCAATCGGTCTCTGTTATGTCGATAGATGGCGTAATAGTTGGTGCTGCTGGGCGATCGCCAACCTGTTGTAACTGTTGAACTAATATCGCTGTATCCGCAACAACACTATCGAGGGCAGTCTGTGTGAGCGATTTATTTTCTGCTTCAAGCGCAGCAACAACGCCTTGCAACTGAGCAATCGTTTCTCTGAGACGGGCAAGGGTGACTTGGGGATCGGCTTGGCTCATAGCTCGTGACTTAGATCACAGTTAGATAGTTTCGGTCGTCACCATTTTAGGCGATCGCCTTCACCTCGTCCCAGCATTATCATCACCCTGAAATTTAGTATCCGTCTTTACAATAAATTCATAAGCAACTTACACATTTCAAGTAACGATGATGACTTTTTCTTTTTTCCCTTCTGTAGAGCTAATTCCCGGTGCTGTAGGCGCAATGCTTGCAGATATTGCT
This sequence comes from Limnothrix sp., assembly GCA_049644465.1. Taxonomy (GTDB): domain Bacteria; phylum Cyanobacteriota; class Cyanobacteriia; order Cyanobacteriales; family MRBY01; genus MRBY01. The sequence goes on along the minus strand of JBARRZ010000036.1, from coordinate 36,959 downwards.
TACAGTGGCCAACTTGAAGAAGGCGATCGCTACGGTCTCCTAGCCGCCTGTTGCAACGATAATCTAAACGAAGAAGAACGCCTCGCCATCAATCGTCTGATTCATGCCATTGTGCGTGGCAAGATTCAAGTTTGCTAATCACCATGTTTATTCTTTTTTAAAAAATAGTTGTTTAATGGGTTGCACATCCTCATCATCGTTGTTAGTATAGTAAAGGCGCCGCGGGATAGAGCAGTCTGGTAGCTCGTCGGGCTCATAACCCGAAGGTCGGTGGTTCAAATCCGCCTCCCGCCACCAAATAGTATTGATAAACGAAACCTCGCAATTGCGGGGTTTTGTTGTATATAAAGATTTTTGCCGATCAAGAGCAGACCGTAACCAAAACAAAAAGTCAGAATACAATGCCAGTAAAGGCAGCGACTCGTCTTGAACTTGTTGGAGTCTACTCAGGGAAAGCAACGGTGTCTCCCCATGCTTCTAAACAACAAAAATTCAGTCAATCAGCCTCCTCTCGACCAATGACTCTCAGGAGAAAGGAGATTTTACATGCGTGCAGTTCTGATGGCTGGTGGTTCTGGGACAAGATTGCGTCCTCTAACCTGTGATTTGCCGAAACCGATGGTTCCAGTGCTGAACCGTCCAATTGCTGAACATATCATTAATCTTCTCAAACATCACGGCATTACAGAAGTCATTGCAACGCTCCATTATGTGCCGGACATGATGCGAGATTATTTCCATGATGGGCGTGATTTTGGGGTGACGATGCACTACGCGGTGGAGGAGGATCAGCCACTGGGTACGGCGGGTTGTGTCAAAAATGTTGAGGAATTATTAACGGATACTTTTTTGGTAATTAGTGGCGATAGTATTACTGATTTTGATCTGTCGGCGGCGATCGCCTTCCACCGTGAGAAACAAGCAAAAGCCACTATTATTTTGACCCGTGTCCCCAACCCGGTCGAATTTGGCGTGGTGATTACCGATGAAGACCAGCGCATTCGCCGCTTTCTCGAAAAACCATCAACCAGCGAAATCTTTTCAGATACCGTCAACACAGGTACTTATATTCTTGAGCCAGAAGTTCTGCAATATTTACCCGACGGCAGAGAAAGTGATTTTTCTAAAGACTTATTCCCGATGTTGTTGGCGCGAGACGAGCCGATGTATGGCTATATAGCGGAAGGTTATTGGTGCGATGTTGGTCATTTGGACGCTTATCGGAAAGCCCAATACGATGCCTTGTCCCGTAAAGTCAAAGTTGAGTACGCCTATGCAGAGCGATCGCCCGGTATTTGGATTGGCCAAAACACCTTTATTGACGACAGCGCTCAAATTCATCCGCCAGCAATGATTGGTGATAATTGCCGCATTGGAGCTGGTGCACAGATTGAACCCGGTACAGTCATCGGGGATAACGTCACCATCGGTGCCCATGCCGATCTCAAGCGACCCATCCTCTGGAATGGTGTGATGCTAGGTGATGAAGTCCATGTACGAGCTTGTACCATTGTGCGGGGCAGTCGTATCGAGCGTCGTGCCCATATTCTTGAAGGCGCGGTGGTTGGCGCACTTTGTACCGTTGAAGAAGAAGCACATGTTGGCACAGGTGTAAAAATTTGGCCGAATAAACGAGTGGAAGCCGGGGCCATCCTAAACAGTAATTTAATCTGGGGGAATACAGCCCAACGCAATTTATTTGGGCAACGAGGGGTTTCTGGTTTAGCGAATATTGATATTACGCCTGAATTTGCGGTCAAGCTTGGCTCTGCTTATGGTTCTACGTTAAAACTCGGCTCTGTGGTGCTTGTTTCGCGAGATCAGCGCAGTGTTGCTCGGATGGTGAGTCGCTCTTTGATTGCCGGGTTGATGTCTGCAGGGATTACGGTACAAAATTTGCAGGCAACCGCAATTCCAATTTCCCGCGCGATGGTCAGTATGTTGGGAGTGACTGGCGGTATTCATGTCCGTTTACATCCTGATCGCCCCGATCATCTCCTCATCGAATTTCTCGATCATCAAGGGATTAATATCTCGAAGACGAAGGAAAAGAAAATTGAAGGGACTTATTTTAAAGAGGATCTGCGTCGGGCGGCGATCGCCGATATTGGTGACATGTCCTATCCCGCCCAAATTGTCGAAGCCTATAGCCAACGCTTCGAACAATATCTCAATATTGGTGCACTCACGAATAGCGGCTCGAAAGTCGTGATTGACTATGCCTACGCAGTTTCCGGCGCAGTCTTACCCCAGCTCCTCACCAAATTTGGTTGCGATGCCGTAGTGCTCAATGCCAGCCTCAAGCAGACATCTCTACTCGGTCAACAAAAAGAAACTCTGCTTTTGCAATTAGGTCATGTAGTCGAAGCCCTCGGTGCAAGTATGGGTGTGCAAGTTGCAGCAAATGGAGAACAATTAACTCTTGTCGATGAATCGGGGCTTTCTATTCAAGGCGAGCGTTTAACAGCATTGTTGGTGAATATTCTGCTAACTGCAAAACCTCGAAGTTCCGTTGTCGTACCTGTTTACGCTTCTAGTGCGGTGGAGCAAATTGCTCGTCGTCATGATGGTCATGTGATTCGGGTAAAAGCTAACCCCACAGCTTTAATGGAAGCTTGCCGCAACAATGCAAATGTGATTCTTGGTGGGAGTGGTGATACTGGTTTTATTTTTCCAGAGCTGCATCCCGGCTTTGATGCCATGTTTACGATCGCCAAATTGATCGAAATGCTAACGATTCAAGAATGGTCGCTAGGACAAATTCGGGCGGAACTCCCTACTGTTTTTCATAAATCTCACACAATGCGTTGTCCTTGGCGAGTTAAGGGAGCCTTGATGCGTCACCTAGTCGAAATTCATGATCGTGAACATTTGGAATTGATCGATGGGGTCAAAATTGTTGATCCGCTGTCAGATAACTGGGTGCTCGTTTTACCTGATGCAGGCGAACCGCTCGTGCATATTTTTGTGAATAGTGATAGCCGCGAATGGACGGAAGATTCTCTACGGGATTATCGGCATCAGGTGCAAATATTTATTGACCATGAACAAAGCGGCACACACATCGAATTCTAAATATCTGCGGCTGACTTTTTTGTTAATGACCGTGGTCTGGACAACGGGGTGGGGCGATACTTTTATCGATCCAGCCTTGTGCTTGGGTAAGATGTTCTAGGGCTGCTGCTGGGTTGTTGTTGAGTAGAAATACGAGGGCGGCGGATAATTGCTGACTTGCTTGGGCCTTGCGATCGCCTTTCATTCTGTGCCAATCGTTGGGGGCGATCGCCAATTTCACTGCAAGAGCCTGAGCAAGTTCAAGACTGTCAATATCCGTCAATTCAGAAGTTAAAGTATTCATCGCGGCATTATTTGGCACTAAAAAAGGAAGACGACAAAAGATCATCTCCCCCATAGTCTATCGAGTCTTGACTTAGACTGTCATAATCTCTTTTTCCTTAATCTTGAGCAGATCGTCTACTCTTTTTGTAAACTCGTCAGTCACTTCCTGAATTTCATCCTGTAGGCCGCGAGATTCGTCTTCGGAAAGATCACTACTTTTTTCCTGTTTTCGCACATCGTCGATGGCATCGCGGCGAATATTACGGATCGCAACCTTACCTTCTTCAGCCAGTTTGCTCGCTGTCTTAACGAGTTCTTTACGGCGTTCTTTCGTCAAAGCTGGAATATTCAAGCGCACAATCGTGCCATCGTTATTCGGCGTTAAACCCAAGTCAGACATCGAAATTGCCCGTTCAACATCGCTCACACTGCCCCGATCAAAAGGCTGAATCATGATCGTGCTGGAATCAGGCGTGGTAATGCTAGCAAGAGATTTCAAGGGAGTCTCTGCGCCGTAATATTCCACAGTAATCCGGTCTAATAGCGCGGCACTGGCTCTACCGGTCCGGAGGCTATTAAAAGACCGCTGAGTTGCCTCAATGGTCTTTTTCATATTGTCTCTAAGTTCATCTAACTGCACAGGAACCTCCCACGATTGTCCCAACATTTTCACCTTTGACGGCACGGATAATATTGCCCTTTTCAAAGAGGTTAAACACCATAATCGGGATGTCGTTTTCTTTGCACAAGGCGATCGCCGTACCATCCATTACTCTTAGATCATTGGCGAGAACGTGGCTATAGGTCAAGCTTTCGTAGCGTTTTGCATCAGGATTCGTCGCCGGGTCGCTGTCATAAACGCCATCTACTTTCGTCGCTTTGAAGATCACTTCCGCGTCAATTTCCGCAGCTCGCAGTGCCGCCGTAGTGTCCGTTGTGAAGAAAGGATTACCCGAACCAGCACCAAAAACAACCACTCGACCTTTTTCAAGGTGGCGAATGGCGCGGCGACGAATATAGGGTTCAGCGACTTCTTGCATGGCGATCGCCGTCTGTACCCGCGTGGGAATTTCGATCTGCTCCAACGCATCCTGTAACGTCATCGCATTCATCACCGTCGCAATCATGCCAATATAATCAGCCGTAGCACGATCCATCCCCTTCGCCGAAGCCTGAACCCCCCGGAAAATATTACCGCCCCCGACGACGACCACCAATTGCACGCCCGTCGAAACAACTTCCGCAATTTCTTTCGCAATATCCGAGACAATCTGAGGGTCAATCCCATAACCGAGATTCCCCATCAACGCTTCACCACTTAACTTCAAAAGAACACGTTGGTATCCCATCGGTTGCCTCGTCACTCTCTAACATTGCTTTTTGCCTCCCTTAAAATACCAGCTTTTCGCAAAGGTCGAATGCTCACCTCAAATTTTTCAGTGCAAGCTTACCTGAATTTTCGTGAATAATAAAAAAGTAACGCTTCGCAGGAATTCAGAAAATATGGGCGACACAACAGCCTCCCCAGAATGGCAATGGCAACAATGGCATGGTCAAACTTACCTCACCTGTAGTCTGTTAGAACCTTGGCGGCACGGCTTTTTTACCCAACATTTTGCGCCGCAAATGCCCGAAATACTGGTGCAAGTTTTTGACCCAGAGCTTCCGGTCTACCGCGTTAAACAAGTCCACGACAATGTTGTGTTGTCTCCTTCAAAAATCGCTTGGGAAAGCGATCATTTTTCCCCGGCTGATGGCATTATTTCCGAAAAAAAGGATCAGGCTATTTTTGTCGCCACAGCAGATTGTACCCCTGCTTTAATCGGTGATCTCAAAACAGGTCGAGTGGCAGCTGTCCATGCGGGATGGCGGGGTACAGCGAAAAAAATCATCCTGGTAGCTATTCAAAAATTTCTGAGTGCTGATTCTGAATTAAAAGATCTACGAGTTGCCCTTGGCCCAGCCATTAGTGGCGAAGCTTATCAAGTTTCTACGGATGTTGCTCTTGAAATGGGCATGAGTTTGGGGCTAGAAGATTTAGCTGATGAGCCAGACGCGATGATTTTAGCGTTAGAAAATTTGGGGCGATCGCCATTATTATTTGACCCAGAACCCGGCAAAGTGCGCTTAGATGTCCGTCGAGTGAATCAAATACAGTTAGAGCAATTAGGGTTAACAGCTGATCAAGTGGCGATCGCCCCCCATTGCACCTATCAAGACACCGAAAACTTTTTTTCCTACCGTCGCAGTAACCAGAAAAAAGTTCAATGGTCTGGCATTGTCTCTCGCTAATTTTCTCTCAAAACATTCATAAGCTTTGTCTCAAGAGTCCTTGAACTCTGGCTTTCTGTATGACCAGAGTTCATATTTTGCTGGAGAAGAAAGTTCTGCTGATAGTGAATTGTAGTGTTCTAGGCAAAATGTCGTAAAGTTTTCCATAATCTGCTCAAATGCGGCATCTTCAATACGCCAACAAAATCCATAAGCCCGTAGCTGAAAATTATGAAGTAGCTCTTCAACAGTGTTTTCCACAGTCCATTCTTTAACAAGATGGTGTTTTTTTCGATAACCTTTCTTCAGCAGGTATTGTTCCAGCTCAACATCTGTCTCCAATCTTTTCGGTTGACTAAATAAAGTAATCGGCTGGCCATGTTTAGCGGCGATCACCCTAAAGTGATTTTCAAACTCCAGTCGAGCGGGTGGTACAAGCCATTGAGCATTTAGCAAAAAACCTCCCGGCCGAAGTACGCGGTGAATTTCATCAGCAAAAGTAGCAACATTCGACACTGCATGGGTCAGATGAACAGTGAGCACCACATCAAATGACTGGTCCGGCAAAGGCAGTGTTGAAGCATCACCTTGAATGAGCGTTAAATTTGCAGGGCGATCGCCTAACTTTCGGCAGCACTGTTGAAGCATGGCAGCAGAAATATCCATACCTGTTACGGCATATCCCTGCTTCACCAAAGGCAGCACATTTAAACCCGTCCCTATCCCCGGCTCTAGAAAAGTTGTTGCTGGCGTTGCTTGTACCAAAGCCAACAAAAAGTCAGCAATTTCTACAGCGAGTACACCATCAAACCAACGAGTCTGATCATAAATTTTAGCAATGTGATCATAATAATTAAATCGTTTCATCGGTCATCCGCCGTGCCGGGCTAGCCATGTTATTTACACTTGCATTCAAATATAATCTCCCACAGAATTTTAAGCGGCGATCGCCCCCCATTGCACCTATCAAGACACCGAAAACTTTTTTTCCTACCGTCGCAGCAACCAAAAAAAAGTTCAGTGGTCTGGCATTGTCTCCCGCTAACAAGCACAAAAAAAGAGGGGAGTAACAATTTGTTTCCCCTCTCTTTTATTTGAATTTTAAATTTGCCAAAATATCGAAAAATATCTCATCAGCATTGCATCTAAAAGAACTTATTCTTCTACTGCACTGACGTATTCTTCTTCAACCTCTTCATCAGCTTCCTCAGAAGCCTGCTCTTCAACAGTGAGACCAGCCGCTTCAGCACGAAGCTTCTCGCGGTACTTCTCAGCCATCTCTTCAGCCTTTTCAAAGACCAACTCACGATTCTTGAGCATGTCGCCGGGTTCTGGCTCAAGCTGCTTCGTAGAGAGAGAAATACGGCCGCGCTCCGCATCCAAGTCAATAATCATGACTTTTAGTTCGTCGTTCACTTGAAAAACACTGTGGGGTGTATCAATGTGATCGTGAGAAATCTCAGAGATGTGCAACAGACCGCTAACACCACCGATATCAATAAACGCACCATAAGGCTTAATACCGCGCACAGAACCGATGACGACTTCACCGACCTCAAGACCATTCATCTTACGCTCAACCAGCGCACGACGATGACTGAGAACGAGACGGTTACGATCTTCATCAACTTCAAGGAACTTCAGTGGCAATTCTTGACCAACTAAATCTTCTTTTGCTTGACGAGTGCTGATGTGAGAACCGGGAATAAAGCCGCGTAGACCTTCGATGCGCACGAGTGCACCACCACGGTTTGTCGCGAAAACAAGCGAACGAACAGTCGCGTCTTCTGTCTGAAGCTGGCGGACTCGTTCCCATGCTCGCATGTACTCAATGCGACGAATAGAAAGTGTGAGCTGACCGTCTTCGTTTTCGTCAGTGAGAATAAAAAATTCGCGCGTTTCTTCGGATTGGAGAACTTCACCGGGAGCATCCACACGGTTGATGGACATCTCCTGAATAGGAATATATGCTGCTGTCTTTGCACCAATGTCAATCAGCGCGCCTCTTGGTTCCATGCTAAATACGGTACCGGGAACAATATCCCCTGGGCTGAAATGGTAGTCGTATTTGTCTAAAAGCGCGGCAAAATCATCGAGAGTAAAACCAATATCTATCGTACTTGTATTCTGATTGACCATGTGTGTTTCTATTCCTAGTGTTTAATCTCCTGAATTGTTTTTTTGCTTGCCTCCTTGTCAATGTCTGCTTTACTTGAATTTCGTCGCGATTTTGCGCAGAAATAAAGGCAGCGTTCCGACATTTCGGAGGAGGAATAGCCAAGGGATGGGAAAGCATCTCCATAGCTAGCGTGAGTAAATTACGGTGGGTCGGCGATCGCATGAAGACGGTGCGATGCTAGGTAATTTACAGCAGCAAGACGCTCCATACTACTGCTACATAGCATGAAGATTTAATACCTTAAAGTAACAAAAACTGAATATATTAAGATACCGAATATCAATAGTATCTCAAAAGCAGCCTAAAGTTCACGCTGCTTTGGGGAGAAAATCCAAGAAATTCTCAAGTGTAAGCCAGTGATAAGTATCGATTAACTGTGATGTAATGCTGTTTGCGCTAGCGAACGGAGGAGGGAATCGCAGAATCTGCGGCATCGCTGATGCTTTTTTCTTCGTGGTTTTCTTTGTCAGCAAGATCACAAAGCCATTGGTTTGACTCGGAGGTAGTGTCTTGGAGGTGGCTGAGGGTTTCGATAAAGTCATCAACGCCTTGGAATTGGCGGTAAACGGAGGCAAAACGGACGTACGCGACTTCGCTTTCTTGGCGGAGTCTGTGGAGCACGAGGTCGCCGATCTGGGCGGTGGTAATGCTGCGTTTGGGGTTGTGTTGAAGGCTTGCTTCAATTTCTTCGGCGATCGCCTCTAAAGTGCTGGGGAGTATGGCTGTTTTTTCACAGGCGCGCACAAGACCCCGCAGAATTTTTGCACGATCAAACGTTTCGCTCTGACCATTCCGTTTAACGACAGAAATGGGGACAAATTCGATACGCTCGTAGGTGGTAAAGCGATGTTTACAGTTAAGACATTCGCGACGGCGGCGAATACTGCGGCCAGCTCCGGTAGCTCTTGACTCTAAAACACGACTATCAGTATGTTCGCAATAGGGGCAATGCATAATTATAGAGAATGTTCAGTAGTGGCGAAATCTCAGGAAGAACCAAATATTTTTTCTACTGGGAAAACCTGAACCAAGGCTGAACGCTACTATAAAGAGAACGCAGAGCTTGATTCAGGGGTTTTGAGAAAAATAGAATAATTTTAAAAATATTTTTAAAATTTACTTCTCGATGCGGGGGGGCTCACGGAAGGCGATCGCAAAGAAGAGTACTGATAATGCCATCGCAAGGACGACAATGTAAGCTACACTATCCATCTTAAAAAACCTTGATATTTAGAACTTTCATCCTACCTTAACATTTTTTCTCCTTTAAATTCAGTGTGTTTGTTGTTGGGTCAGAGCGGCATATCTTGATTGTTTTGAAAGTGGTGATTGGGTTGAAAGTTTTTGGTTCTAAGCAGACTTGTAATTGAGTAAATAGGCGATTGATCATGTTAGATATTCAAGGCCATGTGGTGGATGAAGCGGGGCAAGGTCAGCGGTTGGATCAGTGGCTAGCGTCGCAGTTGGGCGATCTGTCTCGTTCGCGGCTGCAAAAGTTAATTGAGCAGGGACAGGTGCAGGTTAATTGTGTTGTCTGTAATTCCAAAAAGTTGAAACTCAATCGGGGCGATCGCCTCATTGTTTCTGTACCGGAGCCGCAATCTTTGGATCTGGTACCGGAGGAGATGAATCTCGATATTTTATTTGAAGATGAGCATCTTTTAATTGTGAATAAAGCGGTGGGCGTGGTGGTTCATCCTGCACCGGGACATTACACGGGAACGTTGGTGCACGGGTTGTTGGCGCATTGTGGCGAAAATTTGGCGGGGATTGGCGGGGTGCAGCGTCCGGGCATTGTGCATCGGCTGGATAAGGATACGACGGGGGCGATCGCCGTCGCGAAAACCGACCAAGCCCACCAACATTTACAAGCGCAAATTAAGGCGAAAACGGCGAAACGAGAATATTTAGGGGTTGTCTATGGCTGTCCAAATGAATTGTCGGGCAAAGTGGATGCACCCATTGATCGCCACAAAATAGATCGAAAAAAAATGGCTGTGATTGCAACAGGTCGTCCCGCAGTGACCTACTGGCAAATTCAGGAACGGCTCGGAAATTATTCGCTAATGCACTATAAATTGGAAACGGGGCGCACTCACCAAATTCGTGTCCACAGTGCCTACATGGGGAATCCGATTGTGGGCGATCCGCTGTACACCGAAAATCGCTCAGTCAAAGTGAATCTCACGGGTCAAGCGCTTCACGCGAGACGGTTAACGCTAGAGCATCCTGTGACTGGAGACATCATTGAGGCGATCGCCCCCTTGCCCGCCGAATTTGACAAACTCCTAAAAATCTTCCGCCAGCGTATGCCTTAAGAAAATACAATTTAGGGTAAAAGACCTTGCCAGCGAATCGTTTGATTGGCGGTATTGTCAGCAAATCTTCGTTCAGCAATTACTTCAATTTCTACACCCATACCGCTTTGCAGATATTCATAAGGAATCGGTAAATCGCCGAGGTGCAACGTAAATTCTGATTGGTTTTGCGAGACATACTCGGCGGGTAAAGCTTTCTCGTAGCGCGTTTCGTAGGTATAGCCTTCGCGAAATTCTGGTTTAGGATTGCGAGTACGATATCTAACGCGAAAACGAGTATCGAGCCAATCGTAATGTTTGCCCAAATCCACAATCATCAACTTCAAATCACGGGCTTGTCCACTAACGCTTTGGCGAATTAGCTGTGTGGCGTCACTTTCTTTCATTGCGCGCGAAACTGACAGATTAAAACCTTCGCCCTGTTTTGCGACTTGATATTCGAGCCACAATGGCCCGGTTTGCTTCACTGCTAAATTTTTGTTGTCTTGGAGCGTCAAGGAAAATTGCGCGTTATTAAATTCTTGGCTGGGTTGGGATGCTTGCCACTGGATCGTGATCGGCGATCGCCAAAATTCCACATGCTCGGTGTATTCGTTAGGTACTTTAGAACCGCTGCCTAATTTACTCAATAGTCCAGACTGCGATCGCCACCGATTTTTTGAAAGAGTCAGGCCAGAAGTTTGCAGCTCTGAAACAGAAATTGTTGCAGTAGGATTGTCAGTCGGAATACTAGTTAGACGTTGGACAAGCGTAACTTTGCCATGACTACCATCTCCTCCCGCTACCCCATCACGACCATTGCGGCCATCAGATCCGTCACGACAATAATAGGTTTTTGTTTTACATTTTTTTTCGCGTTCCTGACCATTGGAGCCAGCAACATCTTCCCACTCGCAAGTTCTGACTTGCCAAGAGCGATCTGGGCAATCGCAACCATCGCCACCGTAGCCGCCTCGACCAGAAATGCCGCTTTCGCCACCAAAATTATTCGCAAAAATATTCTTAAGATCTTGGGGCTGTTGATAAAAAATAGTTAAATTGCCACCACTACCACCCTCACCAGCATCGCCACCATCACCGCCATCGCCGCCGTCCGCGCCTTCAATATTGTGTTCTGGGGCGCGCCAATGCACAGAGCAGCGGGCTGATTCACCGTGTTCTGCGTCAGTTCCGTCGCCGCCATCGCTACCGGATAAATCAATATTTAAAGGATTACCATCGGCAAAAACAGTTTGGGTTGCACCGTTTTGACCGACTCGCCCATCCCGACCATCTCTACCATCCCGGCCATCGCTCCCCCACGAATATTGGCTACTGAACCAAGGTGAGGCTTCGAGCCGTGTCGCTTTTTGTTCTGGCTGAAATAGAGCCGGAGCGATCAGACTACTGAGAATAAATAGACTGACGAGAATGGTATTCCGAAATTTTCGCATGGGGATTTTTGGGGCGATCGCACTTGTGAATTTGACGAAAAAGTTAGCGTAATGTTGCCCATTACGATTGCAGACTTAATTTATTTCGCTGTCCACCAAGCAAGTGCGTAATTTTGTGTGTCTTGATTCAGTCGGTCTTGGTAGACCACTCGCAGTTTGTACTGTCCGGTTATCGGAACTGGGCAAAAGAGATGTTCGACACTATCAACGTTGCTGGTAGATTGGCAAATTGCTTGAGCCAAATTATCGGTTTGCGCGGGTAGAAGATAAATATCGAGATTATTTAAACCTTTGTCGGTAAAAAATTCACCAACGTCATATTTTTTGTTGCCGTTGCGATCGCCTAATTCTACCAATCGATCCCATGACAACGTCGCCGAGACAAAAGATTCCGCCACCAGAGGCGCGTCAAATAAATAATCATGGTGCTTGGTGTGAGCGACTTTCGTATAATTCCAACCCAAATTCGCTACTGGGTTAGTCGCGTCCCACTGGCCCGCCGCAAATTGTTGATAGGCGCGCAACGCATTAAGTTGACCTGTTCCCATTTCAATATCGAGCGGAATATCAGCGTTAAAGTAAGCGTCAGAATCGAGCCAGTTTGTATTGTCTTCCCGCAAGATCGTGCGCGACATGCCTAATAATTTACCGTCCCCGATATCAGCCACTTTTTCGGCGGAGTTAAGCAAAACGGCTTTCATCACTTCGTGGCGACGGGCAGCGAGACTCCAGTTTTCGGCTTGGGCTTTAATCTGGCGATCGCCGTATTCTTGTAGCAGTGCCACCGTACCCGTAACGTGAGGCGCAGCAAAACTCGTACCACTAACCCGTTTGATTTTGTTAAAGGTGGTAATTAGATTAAGTTGACTACCCGGCGCACTCAGACTAATCGCCCGTCTAGATCCGGTATTAATTTCTTCTCGAACCAGCGATCGCCCAATGCCCACAGGCAAACCGCTGAGATTTGCAAAATCAATTTTATTAAAAACATCACCTTTAAATCGGGTGGTGTAGGCCGTTGTAATGCCGTTGAAATGATCTGTCGGAATCGGAATCCCGCCATCACCCTGATTTCCTGCAACTATATGAAGCACATCGTAAACGCGCGCCGTCCAATCTAGACACTGGGTAAACAGCGCATTGCCGTCTAGTTGAGGATTCGAGCGAGGATCACGCTCAAGCGATTCTCCAAAACTAAAGTTGATGACGCGGACATCTTGGCTATTTTGTAAGGCGATATGTTGGGTTGTCAGACATTCTTCTGGTTGAGCTGAATCGTCTGTCGAACCAATTGCTGAGGCATAAAGTCTGGCTTCTGGTGCGACGCCGAGTTGGCGTTTATCGTTGCTCACCATGATGCTGGCAACCATGCCAGCGTGATCATCGACGCTTTCGTCAGGGGTTGCTTTTTCGTTGAGAAAAAAAACGCGGTACGAACCTAATTGTGGTCGCCATGCAGCGCGTTTATCGAGGCCAAATTTACCGGGTCTACCGATTTCAACCTGACCGATCGCCACTTTGCGTCCGAGTAAATTATAAGGTTCGCTATGCAGTATTTCTGCTTGAATGCCAAGCTCGCCAAGTGCAGGGTTTTGGCTATTTGTCTGTTGGGCGATCGCCCCTTCTAGCCCGACCAAAAACGTAAAGCCGCACGTCACAGCGCCGAAGACTGCTTTTTTCCGCTTAAATCCCTGCATAAGCTGTACGTATTAACTTAAAACTGAATACTAAACAATATGAATGGCTACATCAATAGAAGCCGACCTCTAGTTAAACTTAACTCAAATCATTAAAAATCAGTCTGAGAAGTTTCTATATGGATACCGCCGCACTCTGGCAACGCTACCAAGATTGGCTCTACTACCACCCTGCCTTAGAGTTCTATGTTGATATCAGTCGGATGAGTTTTGATGACGCTTTCGTAAAAGAGTTGGAACCAAAATTTGAAACAGCATTTCAGCACGTAAAAGATATTGAAGCCGGGGCGATCGCCAACCCCGATGAAGACCGGATGGTCGGCCACTACTGGCTACGCAACCCCGAACTGGCACCCTCCGCAGAACTCAAAGCAGACGTTGTCGAAACGCTCAACCAGATCGAAAAATTTGCCAAAGCGGTACATACAGGCGAACTAGCTGCACCCGGTGGCGCAAAATTCACTGACATTCTTTCCGTCGGCATCGGTGGCTCGGCCCTCGGCCCCCAATTTGTCGCCCAAGCCCTAACTGAAAATGATGCTCCCCTTGCCCTTAGCTTTATCGACAACACCGATCCAGCAGGCATTGATCGCACATTAGAGACCATCAAAGATCGGCTCAACACCACACTGGTATTAATCATTTCCAAGTCCGGCGGCACACCAGAAACCCGCAACGGTATGTTGGAAGTTAAAAATTTCTACAAAACCCACAAAATTGATTTTTCTTCCCATGCGATCGCCATCACAGGCATCGATTCCAAACTCGACAAAATTGCCAAAAGCGAACATTGGCTCAGCACCTTTCCCATGTACGACTGGATTGGTGGCCGTACCTCCGAACTTTCCGCCGTTGGCCTAGTCGCCGCCGCGCTTCAAGGCATTGATATTCGTTCAATGCTCGACGGTGCAAAGATTATGGACGATGCCACCCGTTTACCCGAACTAAAAAAGAATCCCGCCGCCTTACTTGCCCTAGCTTGGTATTACTCCGGCAACGGCAAAGGCGAAAAAGACATGGTGATTCTGCCCTACAAAGATAGCCTGCTCTTATTTAGCCGCTATTTGCAACAGTTGATCATGGAATCGCTCGGGAAAGAAGAAGATCTTGACGGCAATAAGGTTTATCAGGGCATCGCTGTCTACGGCAACAAAGGTTCTACCGACCAACATGCTTACGTTCAACAATTGCGTGAAGGTGTCCCCAATTTCTTCGCTACTTTTATTGAAGTATTAGAAGATCGAGAAGGCATTTCTATGGAAGTTGAGCCGGGCGTTACTTCTGGCGATTATCTCTCTGGTTTATTACAAGGAACCCGTGCAGCACTGTTTGAAAATGGCCGTGATTCGATCACAATTTCGATTCCTGAGGTGACGGCAACGACGGTCGGCGCAATGATCGCGTTATATGAGCGAGCAGTCACAATCTATGCGTCACTTGTGAATATTAATGCTTATCACCAACCGGGTGTGGAAGCCGGGAAAAAAGCTGCCGCTTCGGTACTCGAACTCCAGACAAAAGTTGTCAATGCAGTCAAGGCAAGTGAGTCGGCGTTAACGCTAGAAGCATTGGCTACGAAAATTGATGCGCTGGATGAGATTGAAGTAATTTACAAAATTGTCCGACATTTGGCGATGAATGGTCGCAGTTTGAAAATGGCAGGAGAGTTAAATCAGCCCGCTAGTCTTAAGGTTAGTCGTCTGTAATTAATTCAACTTTGGCATTATGTAAAACAAAGCGGTCAATCTGTTTAGCGATTGACTGCTTTTTTGATCATTTAAGTTGGTACAAAAACTTTTTAAAGTGCTTTGTATAGTTGCAGAATCTTTGCCACAACTGCGTCAATGGTCATGCCATCAGTAATGAGTTCGAAGGCGTCGGCTGCTTTTTTAAGGGGTGCAATTTCTCTGGTGCTGTCGAGGCGATCGCGTTCTGAGATGGCGGCTTCTAATTCGGCAAGATTAATATTAGTGTGGCCTTGAGCTTCAAGATCTTTGGCTCGGCGTCTGGCTCGTTCGGCGGGGGTTGCGGTCAGGAAAATTTTCAATTCGGCATCGGGAAAGACGTGAGTACCGATATCGCGTCCTTCTGCAACGATACCGCCGGCTTCACCCATTTTTTGCTGTTGCGTCACGAGTGCTTCTCGAACTGCGGCTTGGGCGGCGATCGCCGAAACTTGAGCAGTAACGGCCGGACTACGAATTTCTTTGGTCACATCCTGACCGTTCGCTAAAACTTGAGTCGGCTGATCGGCTTGGGTAGAGGGTTTGAGTTCGATGGTGGCGGTACTGACTAACTCAGCGACGGCGACAGCGTTTTGGGGATCGATCTGATTTGCAAGAGCAAGATAGGCGATCGCCCGATACATCGCACCAGTATCCAAAAAAAGTAAATTTAGCTGGTCAGCCACGCGGCGAGTCACGGTAGATTTTCCGGCTCCAGCAGGGCCATCGATGGCAATAATTGGCTGGCGATTTTTTAGCATCACATTATCTATTAAGCGAGTTTGACCCACATGGGCCGCTATAGCCAGTAAACCAGATTGTGTAATTTCTGTGAGCGGTTGCAAAGTGACCGGATGAACCAGCGCTAAATATTGCAGATTTACGGTCGGAAATTGATCTAGAACAGTTTTGGCTGCCGTGATCAATTTTTTAGCCGATTTTTCCCCTGTTGCAAAAAGAGATTGGGCTGATTGTAAAGCTTGAGAAAGGGCGATCGCCTGCCGCTTTTCCGTATCGTTCAAATATTGATTGCGGGAACTGAGCGCTAACCCCGACTCATCTCGCACGATGGAACAACCACAAATAGTTACCGGAAGATAAAGATCCGCCACTAATTTACGAATAATCGCCAATTGCTGCGCGTCCTTTTCCCCAAAATAAGCAGTCGTTGGCCTAACCAACTGCAACAACTTCACGACAATCGTTGCCACACCTGTAAAATGACCCGGCCGAAATTGCCCACACAAACCGTTCGTCATCGACTTCGGAGGCACAATCTCGACGGTCTCGGTGCTGTTGTACATTTCATCAGGTGTCGGCGCAAAAATGACATCGACCCCTAAAGATTCGCACAGAGAATAATCACGCTCTAACTTTTGAGGATAATTCTCTAGATCTTCATTTGGGGCAAATTGCAGCGGATTGACAAAAATGCTGACCACCACAAACTCTGTTTCAACCCTCGCGCGATTAATCAAACTAGCGTGACCGGCGTGCAATGCGCCCATCGTCGGCACAAAACCAATCGTTTGTTGAGACCAAACTGGACGCAGTACTTCCCTCAATCCCGCAAGGGTTTTCACGAGAATCATTGATTTTTAGTCCAAATTAATTGCCCAAGATTTCTAGCTTAACGTTGGCAACCCCAGAACTAACGAGGCCGATTTGTTGCGCAGAACCTTTGGACAAATCAATCAGGCGACCACGGATGAATGGGCCACGGTCATTAATTCTGACCACAACAGAGCGACCGTTGTAAGTATTTGTGACTCGTACGCGCGTGCCGAAAGGCAATGTCTTGTGAGCCGCAGTCATCGCATTTTGATTAAAGCGCTCACCATTTGCTGTGCGACGACCATGAAAACCGGGGCCATACCAAGAGGCGTGACCTTGAAGGGTTCTGACAACGCGGCCAGTCGCAGCGACGAGATTCGTTTTGGGTTGAGGCTTGGGTTTGTTGGTGACTTCTGTGATGGGTTCAACGCCACCAAGAATGCGGCGAAAACGGTTGACGGCAATTAAGGCGTCTTGTTCGCGGTTGTCAGTGCTGTCAGCCAAGAAAGTGGATTCGTCGATGGAGGCGAAGCGTTGGTCTGCATAGAGCAGTTCGTAAACGCCTTGTTTTTGCCAGCGGACAGAAAATTTGCTGGCGTCAAAATCTTCGCTCTGGGCTAAGGATTTGAGTTGGGTTGAAACTTGGGTGGCGATCGCCTCAGCAGTATTTTCTGTAGCGTTGCTGGGATCGAGAAAAGTAAGAACAGGTAAGCGATTAACGTAAAGAGTCGTGGCAGTCCGCTCTTCGTAGGGGTAAGACAGAGTTGAAACAAGATCTTCAAAAACAGAAGCCGCATCAACCGACTGCGTACTGGCAATCACAGCGGTGCTAGTCTCTGAAGAATCAGCAAGTGCTACGGGACTAAAAAGATGAACAGGCGCAAACATCGTGAACAAGGCAGAAACGAGCAGCAGAGGTTTTTGTTTGAACGTCATTAAAAAAATTTGAACTCAACTACCATTGGTCACAAAATGAATTGGAGCAAAAAACTCCGACATTTCTGCCCTCCGGCATAATGGCAACTCTTCCAAAAGGTCGTGTCACCGAGCCTAAGAATTATTACGGAATAACGTTACAATTCTTAAGCCGATTTAGAGTAACACAGCAATTTCTGTCTTCACATCCGTATACAAGGTCACAGAAATACGCTTTCACGGCAAAATAAAAACGACTCTTTGGGCTAAAGCTAGACAAAATGCACCTTTCGAGTCTGTGAGCGGCACTCAAACCCCTTAGTAAATTCATAAAAAATCGTTATCCTATGGACTATCAACAAGCAGGTGTAGATATAAAAGCGGGGCGATCGTTCGTTCAAACCATCAAGGATAATGTCGAGAGTACATACCGACCGGGTGTTTTGGGCGGTTTAGGGGGCTTTGGCGGGTGCTTCGAAATTCCGGCGGGTTACCGTCAACCCGTTTTGATCTCTGGTACGGACGGGGTTGGGACAAAGCTAAAAATTGCCCACCAAACAAATCAGCATCACACTGTGGGCATTGATTTGGTGGCAATGTGTGTCAACGATATTTTGACGTCTGGAGCTGAACCGCTCTTTTTTCTAGATTATTTGGCGACGGGCAAGTTAGAGCCGGAACAATTGGCTAATGTTGTTGGCGGCATTGTGGAAGGTTGTAAGCAGAGTGGTTGTGCGCTCCTTGGTGGTGAAACGGCGGAAATGCCAGGTTTTTATCAGTTAGGTGAGTACGATCTGGCTGGTTTCTGTGTGGGTATTGTCGAGAAGAGTGACATTCTGGACGGATCGAAGGTCGAGGTAGGAGATGTGGCGATCGCCCTGAGCAGTAGTGGCGTCCACAGCAATGGTTTCTCATTAGTACGAAAAATTATTGAGCTGAATAACCTCGATTGGTCAGCAACACCCACTGCATTTGACGGCAAAACACTTGGTGAAATTTTTTTAACGCCGACTCAGATCTACGTCAAAATCATTCAAGCTGCGCTCAAAGCCGAAATGGATATTCACGCGATGGCGCACATCACTGGCGGCGGTTTACCCGAAAATTTGCCCCGTTGCCTCCAGCCAGAACAATCGATAAAAGTCGATACCCAAGCATGGGAAATTCCGACCACTTTCCAATGGTTACAAACGATGGGAGATGTCCCTGCCGCCGCGATGTGGGACACCTTTAATATGGGAGTAGGTTTTGTTGTGATCGTGCCTGCGGCGAAGGCGGCTGAAAGTTTGCAATGGTTTGTTGCCCAAGATATCCAAGCTTTCCGACTCGGCGAAGTTGTGACAGGTACAGGCGAAGTTTTGGGACTGGACTAAAACCAGATAAATTTCGATCTGTTGGATTTCGAGCTACAAAGTACTCAAAAACTTAAAGCTAAAAATTCAAAACTCAAAGACTCAAAATCAAGGTTAAAAAATATGTTTGCTTCTTTCGGTAATCAGGGGCCGCAACCTCAAGAAAAATGGCGATCGCACGTCGATTGGTTTGTACAAGATTACAAAGCACAACTAGCCGCCCTTGCGTGGGGACTCCAACAAGAATGGGACAACGACGGCACAATTTTGGGCATTGACCTCCAGCCCCAGCCTCATTTTGTCCCCTGTTCTCGCGAAACCGTGCAGACTCTTAATAAGCGTGTGGGTGGACGGCTCCAAGAAATTATTGGTTTGATTGACGGCGCAGATTTAGATAAAGAAATTTTGGTGCTGTGTATCGGTGGCGGACAAGTGAAGCTCATTTATTATGTGGCCGAACCAACACCTGCTGAATGCTTCGAACAACATGGTGCGGATCTTGATCAACTGATTCAAGAACTCGAAACAACGATGACAAAAACGATCAAATTCGAAACAGCGAGCAAGTAACGATCTACTACGAATGAACCTGAATAAACCGGGATTTTTCTACAATTAAGGGAGATTCTCCCCAAAATTCCTTAGGTAGGCATCATGATTACCAAGACCGTTGCCGAAATTATGACCACTGCTCCAATCACGGTGACAGCAGAAACACCCTTACGAGAAGCGATTCAGACCATTGCAGAAAAGCATGTAAGCAGCTTGCCTGTTGTTGATCAAAAAGGAAGAATTGTTGGGATTATTTCTAAAGGCGATTTGACGTGGCAAGAAACGGGTGTAGATACGCCGCCCTATTTCATGTTGCTCGACAGCATTATTTATCTCCAAAATCCTGCGAAGCACGATGCTGAAATCCACAAGGCACTAGGACAGACTGTTGGTGAAGTGATGAGCAAAAGAGTCTATACGATTGGGCCGGATCAGTCTGTGCGTGAGGCTGCTCATGAGATGCATGATAAGCGTGTTGGTCGTTTACCGGTGGTGGATCCGGAGACGGACAAAGTGCTAGGCGTTATTACTCAAGGTGATATCATTCGAACAATGGCACAAGTGTCTTAGCCTAAACCTACTGATTTGGTTAAACTTTTTATGTCTTCGATTGAATCTGTACAACAACTTCTCAGCTCTGACTCTTTTGGCGATCGCATTTCTGGTCTAAATCAATTGCGAGCATTTACGCCGAACGAAGCTTTTCCGCTGATTCAACCCTTGCTTGCAGACAAGGAAGCGCGGGTTCGTTATGCCGCAGTGAGCCAAATGGATACGGTGGGAGTCGGTTTTGAGACGGAAACCTTGCCTTTATTGAAAAATGCTCTGCTGAATGATCCGGAAATCGATGTCAAGGCGGCAGCGGCGGATGCGTTGGCTGGGTTGAAACTAAAGGATGCTTACCCTGATCTCGAAGCGACTTATTATTCAACGACGGAGTGGTTGTTGCAGTTTAGTATTATCGCGGCGATCGGCGAACTGGGTGAACCCAAGGCGTTTGATTTGCTGAAAGAGGCGTTGCAATCGGAAACGGAATTGGTACGGATGAGTGCGATTAGTGCGCTGGGAGATTTGGGCGATCGCCGGGGTGTTGAGCTGTTGGCTCCCTTCGCAGACGATGCGGATTGGCAAATTCGCTACCGGGCGGCACAGGCTTTTGGTCGTCTTGGTGGCGAAGCAGTTAGGCCTTTTCTCGAAAAATTAGCAACCGATGATCAAGCACCCGTAGCCGAAGAAGCAAAACATCATTTGTGATTATCGATCAATTTTGAGGCTTGAATATTTCACGAATAGCCTCAGAGTAAAACAAAAAACTGCCTAGAGAACAGCTTTGAGCTAATAATCTAGGCAGTTTTAATTTTGTCTTTTTAATGTAAAAGTTTTTTGAGATTGTTTTTGAAAAATCAAATAATGTCAGCGGAACGTAAGCCGATAAAAGCAGCGAGCGCAATGCCTGTGAACACAAGAATATAAGCCGCAAAAGGAACGATAGCACTAGCCATAGCTGAAACTCGAATAAAAAACGCTGTGGTTATTATAGTTGAAATGGCGATCGCCGTCAGCAATGGACATCGGGCTTATGGCTTATGAGGCGTAAACGGCGATAGGAACCCGTTTATAGGCTGGAATGCCGCTATCAGGATCGACATTGGCGCTGAATAGACAATTCGCTTCAGGATAAAACATGAACGCGACGCCTTCTTTAATTGCACCGGGAATCACTTCGATATTTTCTAATTTGCTGCGATCGCCCTGCACTGTCACTTTCTGGTGGGGTTCAAAACCTGCTTTTTTAATATCACTTGAATTGAGCATAATACAGTGACGATGCGGCATATTACGGTACTTATCTGCATCTCGATAAACAACTGTATTATGCTGAGCATAACTTCTGCCAGAACCTAAAATAACTGCCGTTGCTTTTGCTTTTTCTGGTAGATCAAAATGTTCTAAAGACGGTGCTTGCAAATCCGGTAAAGGCACAACAGTCATACTCGCTCGACCAGAATCTGTCGGAAACTTTGGTTCAGTTAAAATCCGACCTTCGATGATGAATTCTTCATTTGTTTCGTCAATTGTACCGACCGCTTTGTAGTCGTCAATCGTATTTGCGATCAATGTCCGCACGTATTTTGTATCTTGTAATTTCCGCCAAGCAATTGGCTCTTCACCGAGAATACGGTGGGCAATTTCTGTGATTAATTCTACTTCTGAAATCAAATCGCCATTTAGATGAGTTTTGCCAGTATCGTTGAGTCGAACAAAATTGTTGCCAGATTCTGTTGTTGTTTTATGGGGATTTTCAAAACGATTAAACACAGGTAAAACTAGCGTTTCTTCACTAGCTAAACCGTGGAAGTGACCTAAGTTTGGTTTGGTCGCAACATAGAAAATAGTTTCAACTTTTCCTAACGCTCTTTTTGCCTGTAACAAGTCTGGATTTGCAGCATAATAATTGCCGCCCAAACACAATAACGTATCAATTTTATCTGAGTCGGCTGCCTGCATTAATCCAGTCGCGTCATGACCTTCGTTAAGTTCTAGTGGACGACCCAGTAATTTTTCCAAAGCTTTCTTAAGGTCATCCGACAAGCGAACTGTCACACCCATCGAACCAAAACCTTGAACATTTGAATGCCCCCGAATCGGCATTGTACCAGCACCTTCGCGGCCGACTTGTCCTGAAATAAGCGCTGTATTGGCGATCGCCCGCACATTATCTGTGCCATTTTTATGTTGCGTGATCCCCATCGCCCAACTAAACACAACATTTTTTGAAGTACCGATTACATGAGCAACTTCTTCAATTTCTTCACGCGAGACACCACAGACTTTGGTGAGAGTTTCCCAGCTCGTTTGCTTAGCAAATTCGACGACCTCTTCCCAACCCTCTGTATAGGCTTTTAAATAATCGAGATTCGCTAAATTTTTCTCAAGTAAAGATTTTTGGATGGCAACAAACAGAGCCGCATCACTTCCCGGAATCGGTTGCAAATATAGATTAGAAATCTTTGAGCCACCCTTCAATAAAGACTTGATCGGAAAAGAAGGTGAAGCGAATTTGACTAGGCCAATTTCAATCTGAGGATTAATCATGATGATGCGTCCACCACGATCACGTAATTGAATTAATTCATTCATTAAACGAGGGTGATTTGCGGGTGCATTAGAACCAACTAAAATCACGCAATCAGCTTTTTTTAATCCTTCTAAACTGACCATGGAAGTACCAGAACCAAATACTTCTTTTAGTGCAACACTAGAAGGCACATGACATAGGTCAGAACAATCAGCCAAATTATTACTACCTTTAGCGCGCATCATCAATTGCAATAAATAAGCGGCTTCGTTGGATGACCGCCCAGAACTATAGCTCGCTACCCGTTCTGGCGCTTTATTAAAAGCCTTTGCCGCAATTTCAAAAACTTCGTCCCAACTAATTTTTTCGTAATGTTGAGATCCTTTTCTAAGAATCATCGGATATTGCAATCGGCCAAGATTATCGCATTCTCTAGAAGTCAGTTTTTGTAGTTCGCTAATAGATTTTTGGGCAAAAACACTAGACTCAATTCCTGATTGCAATTCAGCGTTAATAGATTCAACACTTTTTGCACAGCGTTGTAAATATTCACCGGCTTCGTTAACAAAACCACCCTTTTGGCCGCCGGTTCCCCACGCGCAGGATAAACAGGCACTTTTATGGTTAAGTATTTGCCAAATTTTCGGCCCTTTCGGTGATAGTGACTTTTTTGCCCAGTATTCGAGAACGGGTAGACCACCGCCAGTTTCTGGCAAAAGATCTTTATCATCAGAAGGAAGCTTTGGCATGACTTTATTGTGGTTTTAACTGGCTGATTTATATTGTAGAGATTTCTTTTGCATATTCCATGAGCCGCTGGTTATATTCACAAAAAAAAGAGTAGGCGATCGCCCACTCCTTCATATTTAAATACTGATTATCAATTCAGTAATTTGTGAATTTCTACAGCTGAGGAACAAACTGTTCTTTCTCAGGTACTTCTGTGTACTCAGCAACGATTTGTCTGAACTCTTCGCCGTCAATTGTTTCTTTCTCAATCAACAGATCAACTAAGCGGTCAATCACTTCACGGTTTTCACGAACAATTTTGCAAGCAATTTCGTGACCACCTTCAGCCAACATCCGCACTTGGTCGTCAATACGAGATGCTACTTCTTCAGAATATTCCGAGCGACTTGTGAGACCACCACCAAGGAACACTTCGCCTTGCTGACTTTCTAAGGACAACGGGCCAAGATCACTCATGCCGAAGCGAGTTACCATTTGGCGAGCCATACCGCTCACTTGCTGGAGATCACCACCAGCACCAGTCGTTACTTCGTCGTAACCAAAGATTTCTTCTTCTGCAGCACGACCACCCAATGCACCAGCGATACGCGCCATTAATTCAGACTTAGTCGTTAAACCTTGCTCTTCGTTCGGTGTGAACCAAGTTAAACCTTGAGCTTGACCACGGGGGCTGAGGGTAACTTTTTGGACAGGATCGTGATCCTTGAGTAGTGTGCCGACAATCGCGTGACCTACTTCATGGTAAGCAATCAATCGCTTACTCTTACTGTCTACTAGCGGCGTGCCTTCCATACCAGCGATGACACGGTCTACAGCATCGTCAACTTCCGACATCGTGATCGCTTCTTTGCGACGACGAGCGGTCAGAATTGCAGCTTCATTGAGGAGGTTTGCGAGGTCTGCACCACTAAAACCGGGTGTACGACGAGCAATAACTTCGAGAGAAATTTCGTCAGCGAGCTTTTTATTGCGGGCGTGAACTTCGAGAATTTCGAGACGACCATTAATGTCGGGATTATCGACAGTTACTTGGCGGTCGAAACGGCCGGGACGCATTAACGCGGAGTCGAGTACGTCGGGGCGGTTTGTGGCCGCAATGATGATGATGCCAGTGTTGCCTTCGAAACCATCCATTTCGGTTAGGAGTTGGTTGAGCGTTTGCTCGCGTTCGTCGTTACCGCCACCAATACCTGCGCCACGTTGACGACCTACTGCATCAATCTCGTCGATAAAGATGAGGCAAGGTGCGCTTTCTTTGGCTTTTTTGAACAGGTCACGGACGCGGGATGCACCCACACCGACAAACATTTCGACAAATTCTGAACCGGAAATACTAAAGAACGGTACACCTGCTTCTCCGGCGATCGCCTTAGCGAGGAGCGTTTTACCAGTTCCGGGAGGGCCAACAAGCAGCACACCCTTAGGAATGCGCGCACCGACAGCTGTGAATTTTTCAGGCTGCTTTAGAAAAGTAACAACTTCTTGCAATTCTTCTTTTGCTTCTTCAATACCTGCAACGTCATCGAACATGATGCCAGTGTCAGCTTCCATCATGAATTTGGCTTTAGATTTACCAAAGTTCATTGCTTGGCCGGGGCCGCCGGGCATGTTGTTAGAGCGACGGAACAAGAAGAACAATGCCGAGATCAACAAAATAGGGAAGATTAAATTACCCAAAATTCCCCACACTGCACCGTTACTGCTGGCAGGGTGAGAATCGAAATCAACGTGGGCATTGCGTAGTTTCGTAATCAGCTCAGGAGAATTACCCGGCAAATCTACTCGCATTTGTTGGGTGCGATTGTCTAGGTCAGGGTCAACGGCGCTCACAATTGCAGTCCGGCCACCTTCATAGAGATCGACGCTGTTCACGCGACCAGCATCAAGGTATTCAAGAAAGCGACCGTAGCTCATGCGAATATTCGCTGTGTTGCCGCTAGAGAGATTGGCTGGGTTTGTAGAGAAAGCTCCTTGCCAGACAAAAAAGCCGATAACAAGCAGCGGTAGTGCCCAGAGGACAACGGTTTTCCAAGATGATTTCATGGGTTAATCTTCGCTATTTTTGGAGTCAATATATTTATTTGAAATAAGCAGGTGCTGTTTAGTTACGTCGCGATCAGGCTAAAAGTCGCTAATGTAATTGGCAAATGCTGTCAAGGTTTTGTTTAAAGATTACGCTTTTTATGACGATGTCTTAATTAAATTTAACTTAATTCTCATTTTGATAGCAACTTTTTACAAATTAGCGCGGCGATCGCCCGATATTCACTCTGGCTAAATCGACCAAGTTTGTGCCGATAGTTGCTGAATCGTACGGAGATCGTTCATCACATATTGCAGCGGTGTAATAGTGATGTATTTTTCCTGAATTGCCTGCACATCGGAAGGAATATCTTTTAGCGTGGTTGGATCATCGGGCTGATGTAACTCTTCAATTACTTCTCCGGCTAGCCAGTAATAAGTTTTGCCTCTGGGGTCTTGACGTTTCTGAAATTGCTCAACGTAACGACGTAAGCCTTGGCGAGTAATCTTCGCTCCCTGAATTTCTGCGGTCGGTAAGTTGGGGACATTTACATTCAGCAAAATTGGGGTTGAGTCGGGCGATCGCCTAATTAACTGATCAATTAATTTATTCGCAAAATCAGCAGCCGGCTGAAAATTGGCGCTGTAGTGATCAGTCAGACTTAAAGCAATACTCGGAATACCTTCGAGTAAACCTTCCATCGCCGCCGAAACTGTGCCGGAATAAAGAACATCCGTACCGAGATTTGCGCCATGATTAATGCCCGACAGGACAAAATCAGGTTGTTTCTCAACGACAGCACTGAGAGCGAATTTCACACAATCAGAAGGCGTACCAGAACAAGACCAAGCAGTCACTTTTTCGTCAAAAATACCTTTGACAATTTCAGTGCGGATGGGTCGGTGTAACGTCAAACCGTGACCTGTGGCGGAGCGTTCGCGGTCTGGGCAAACGACAGTAACGTTGTGGCCTGCTTGGGCGAGGGTGTCCGCAAGGGTACGGATACCGAGAGCAGAAATGCCGTCATCGTTGCTGATGAGGAGATTGAGAGGGGAAGAAGCGGCGGAGGTCATGGCGTTGGACTGGGGATTTTAGGTTTTTATTATCGAGGACGGTTTAAACTGTTATGGTCATTATCAGCAAAATGAGTTTAGTCGCAATCTTCTTGGCATGACCCCTTCTACTTTGACCCAAATTGAATCTGATCTGCAAACGCTACAGCAGGAAGCGATGGCGGCGATCGCCGCTGTGATTACGCTCGAAGAACTCGAAACAGTACGGGTGAATTACCTCGGCAAAAAAGGAAAACTATCCCAAATTTTGCGCGGCATGGGTAAACTCTCGGCGGAAGAACGGCCCAAAGTCGGCATGGTCGCCAACCAAGTTAAAGAAAGATTGCAAACGCAACTAGATGAACAGCTTAATCTGTTGCAAACGGCGCAGATTGCCGCGCAGCTACAAGCAGAGACGATTGATGTCAGTATGCCCGGTGTGGGACGTCCCCTCGGTCATAAGCATCCGCTGCAAAGCACCATTGACCGCGTTTTAGATATTTTTGTTGGTTTGGGCTACACCGTTGCGGAAGGCCCTCAAATTGAGTCTGATTACTATAATTTCGAAGCATTAAATACGCCTGCAGATCACCCTGCGCGGGACATGCAGGACACGTTTTATTTACCCGGCGATCGCCTTTTGAGAACACATACCTCATCCGTGCAGATTCGCCACATGGAAAACAATCAACCACCGATCCGGATCGTGGCTCCCGGTCGCGTTTATCGCCGTGATACCGTTGATGCTACCCATTCCGCCGTGTTTCATCAGATTGAAATTTTGGCCGTCGATAAAAAAATTAATTTTGGCGATCTTAAGGGCACACTGAAAGCTTTCTTCCAAGAATTGATGGGTGAAGAAACAGAAGTTTTATTACGCGCCAGCTATTTTCCTTTCACCGAACCATCCGCCGAATTTGATGTGAAATGGCGCGGTAAATGGCTAGAAATGGGCGGTTGTGGCATGGTTGACCCCAATGTACTTAAAGCCGTTGGTTATGATCCTGAAATTTATACTGGATTTGCGGCTGGTTTCGGTGCTGAGCGAGTCGCGATGGTGTTGCATAAACTTGACGATATTCGTCGCCTTTATAACAGTGATATGCGCTTTTTGAGCCAATTCTAAAGAAGTGGGTTCTAAAATAGAGTCACGGGAAATCACGGGCGATCGCCGTAAAGTTTCCCAGACGATCATTGCGACCCATCACAATCCATGAAAAATAAGAACTCAGCAGCAGCACTAGCCTTCTTTTTAGGCGGAGTTGGTGTGCATAAGTTTTATCTCGGTGAAATAGGTTGGGGCATTATTTATGCCATCTTTTTCTGGACATATATTCCGACTATCGCTGGCTTCGTCGAGTTTATTCTGCTGCTGAATATGCAGAAACCAGAATTTGATCGAAAATACAATAACCCCGCGTTACTGGGTTACAACTCCCGCCAAATCACAAATCAAATGCCTCCGCAGGTCATCGTCAATATTGGTGAAGAAAGATACGTCTCCACTGATTTTGAAGCGACAAAAAAAGCTAAAAATATTGATCTCAGCAAACCTTCCCCGACTCTAATTGGCGAACAAATTGATCGACGCATCTTAAAATTCTGTCAGCAAAAGCATCAAATGACCTTACTCGATTGCTTCCTAGAAATTGAAGATGTTCCTCGCAGTGTTTTAGAAGCCCGCTTAGAAATTCTTGTACGCCAAGAATTCTTGCAAATCGACAATCGCGCTATAGACGGAAAAGTTATCTATCGCCTTGATAACTAATTGTTAAAATAGTCCTAAGACTCCAAAATTTTTCGATCCTAGGTTGACAGCTTGCCGCAACATCTACCAACTATTCATTTAATTAAAATATAAAAATCATGGCTATTGATGCAGACAAGAGAAAATTATTATCGCTCCTCTGCCACGGTGCAACATTTATCAATTACACAGGCGTTTCTATTGGTATTCCCATCGCAATCTTGTTAGTCAGTGATGACCCCGTAGTTAAAGAGAATGCACGGGAATCTTTAAACTTTCACTTCAACATGTGGATTTACTTACTGGTTGGAGGCGTATTGACCATAGTTCTGATTGGCTTCGCAATCCTTGGTCTTGTGGCGATCGCCAGTATTGTTTGCCCAATCCTTGCCATCCTTGCAGTCCTAAACAACGAAAACAAAGCCTACCGTTATCCGTTTATCTTCCATTTTCTTTAGACTTAAACTCAATTTGAACTTTAGTTTGCAGCGAGCAGTTTGAATTGCATTTCTTGCCCAAAGAATTGTCACACACGATCTCTAGTTCCTGCAGAATGGCTTTGCTTACCAAAAAAAAGATCGAGACGTAACTACTGTTACAGTCCCATAACTTTAAGTTTGTTAATCTACTAACAACAATCGCAAGGAAGTCAAACAATCGTGACTTTAATCTCTGTTGCCATTATCGAAGGAAACCCCCATTTAAGATCGCTTTTGGGCTGGCATCTTCAGCAGGCAAATTATGCTATCTATCAAGCTGCAAATCTTCAGCAGTCTCGCCGCATTTTCGAGCAGCACATGCCCTCTCTCGTATTGCTAGATTCTGATTTGCCAGACGGAGACGGTTTGGAATTGTGTCGTTGGCTCCAACAAAACACCCAAGTTATTGTATTAATGCTATCAGCTAAAAATACTGAAAAAGATGTGGTGAATGGCTTGAAAGCCGGTGCCGATGACTACCTAACAAAGCCGTTCGGAATGCAAGAATTGCTAGCGAGAGTGGAAGCTTTGACGAGACGCGTTCGAGCAACCAGCGCGCCACTACAACTTGATTGTGGTGAATTGCGTATTGATCTGGTACAACGCCGCGTACAATTTCGAGGTGCTCAAATTGATCTCACGCCTCAAGAATTTAGCTTGCTGTATGTTTTAGCCCAAGCTGATGGTGAGCCACTAAGTCGCTCAGAGTTGTTACGTCGGGCTTGGCCAGATGCAATTGATAATCCGCGCACTATTGATACCCATGTATTATCTTTGCGCAAGAAGATCGAACGCGATCCAAGACAGCCAAATTTGATTCAGACAGTCCGCAATGTCGGTTATCGGTTCAACCCTGATGTTGTAAATCCGAATAATACTGCTAATAATTTTGAACAACCACAAGCTACAGAACCCCCCAAAACTAGTAGTCCAGCTTCGATTCGCCAATCTCAAAGAACGGCATTACGACGTACCCCGATGCGCGAACTTGTAAATCAGTCTTAAATTTAAACCTTGTTGTTGTATCTTCTAACTTCGAAGAGCTTTTTCTTACAAAGGAAAAGGCTTTTTTATTGGCGTTATTTTTATTCCCAAGTATCATTTTCTGTGGATTTATCTAAGGATAATTGTGCATATATGTCAGCCCAATTGATTTGATTTTGATTGCCTTGTATGACGATGTGGCCTTGTTCGATATAAATGACTTTTGTGGCGATTTGTTGGGCAAAATCTAAGGAGTGGGTGACGATCGCCATGGGTAAAAATTTTTCGGTTTGATAATCGATCAAGAGTTTGGCGAGTTTCTGGCTGCGGCCAACGTCGAGAGCGGATGTGGGTTCGTCTAGGAGCAAAACCTGTGGTTCCATCATCAGTGCACGGGCGATCGCCACCCATTGTTTTTGTCCACCGGAGAGCAACGCTTCATTCCGATCTAGCCAAATCTCAGGCAGATCGAGGCGCTCTTGCCAATAAAACCATCGCTTTTGAATCTCGACCTTACTCAATTTTTGCAGTGTGAGTGGATAGAATAAGGCGTCTTTGACGACCATGCCGAGCAGTTTTGGATCTTGAGGCACGAGGGCAATTTGTTGGCGCAATAGAGCTGGTAAGTAGTTGCTGTATGGCTTTTCTTGAAAGGTTAATGTTCCGCTACTTGGACTTTGTAAGCGATTGAGCAAATAGAGTAATGAGCTTTTTCCTGAACCGGAGGCCCCGACAATAACTAGGCGATCGCCCGGCTCTAGGATGAACGAAATATCTTGCAAAATAGTTCGTGATCCGGCCGTAAAACTCAAATTTCGCGCTTCAAGAATCGCCATTTACCGCGCCATTCGATAGTGAACGAAAATTTCTGATTCGATAATTTTCGACTCGATCAAGTCAAGTCGAAGACCTTGAGCTTCAAACAAACCTTGTCCTCCCATCAGTGTCGGCGAAGTCTTACCGCCAAGCAAAATAGGACAAAACGTTAACCACAATTCATCGATAAAACCCTGTTCTGCAAAACTAGCAAATAACTCACTACCACCTAAAATAGCAAGCTTTTCGATCCCTTTTGAAAATAATTCAGCTAGCATCGTGGCCAAATTTCCCGATGTATCAAGTTGGAGAATTTGTGTGAACTGATTAGACTTTTGCCACTGTTGAGAACTTTGGATTGTTGTTAATAACCAGCGAGGAATAGATTGATTAAAAAAAGGCAAATCTAACGCAAATTTTCCAGAACGAGAACAAACGATGTGGATCGGTTGAGGCGGCTGATTATTTGCTTGTCTTTGCTGCAACAATTTTGGGTTGGAAATTGGCAAACTCGTTCCATAAGCTCGCAACGTGTTTGCGCCAAAAATCACAGCATCAACAGCTGCAATTTGTGTTTCTAAATGAGCCTTATCTGCCGCCGAAGCGAAACGGGCAGGTGATCCTGCCACATCAGCAATTTTGCCGTCCGCGCTCATGGCGGCGATCGCCGTAATTTTTGGGCGACTACTCATACCACTCGGCATTATCATCACTTCTTTCCACAGGCCAATCAGGATTTTCGCCGCCGATCACGAGTCGCCGCACATTGACGAAATCTTTACTTAGTTGATTGAACGCATTAATCAGCACATCGAGAGCGAGCAAATCACTAGTGCCAAGATCAAGCCAGCAACGTCCCCACGTGCCCTCATATTCAAAATCACCAATATTGTGCATCGGTGCCATCAACACATTTTCCGCTTGCTGCTGGTCATATTCGAGGTAACTAATTTCGATGCCAGTATCTTGAATTTGGAGATTTTCAGCATTAAAACCGCCTAATTTGCCGATATAAAACCAAGAATCAAATAATTCTTCCACATACTGCGTTTCGCTATTCGAAGGTACAGTATCAAACTCTAACCATATCCATAAATCAAATGGCGAAAATTCGCGAAATTCTACTTCCATGTTTTCCTGATTTTCTTAAGTAATTCATCTAGAGCAACCGTTATCAAAGGCGATCGCCCGTTAAAAAGCAAGCCTTTACAGATTATTCCAAGATTCCGCCGCATCAGAAACCGCCTGATCCACAGATTTTTGTCCCAACATTGCTGCTTGAAGATTTTCATAAATAAACTTTTGCAATTGCGTCAAATTTTCCTGCGCCGGAATCAAAACCTCCGCATCCTCAAGTTGCTGCGCACTAACCTGCCGCGCCAAGGTTAGCGAATCCTGCCCCGCATCAGCTGCCAGTAACGCAATGTACTTTTCCACAGCCTCAACCGTTGAAGGCAAGACATTGGCCGCTTGCGCAAACTTCAATTGATTTTCCGTATTCGTCACAAACAAAGCGAAATCAAGAGCCGTATCTAAATTGTCCGTATCCTTTGGAATCACTAAATTCATCACCGCCACATTCTTTTTACCCGTCGCTCCGGTGATTTGATCACTTGGCACAGAAACCGCCGCAATTTGAGGCGCATTTTGTTGAATCGAATTGATAAATTCTGGTGACGTATTAATAATGGCCGTTTCGCCCGCTTGATACAGCTCAATCCCATGTTGGTGGCCTTGAGTTAAAACCTCCGGCGGCAACAACTCTTGCTCATATAAATCAACCCAATACTGAAAAACAGCCTTTCCCGCTGCCGAATCAAATCCTGCCGAACCATCTTCATTCACCAGTGTTGCGCCCATCTGGACAAAAGATTCCAACACTTCATTCGAATCTCCCGGCACGAAAGTCACAAAAAAAGCATGTTTCCCTGTTTCAACTTTTACTTGTTTCGCCACAGTCACCAAATCTTCATAGGTTAAAGGAGGCTCCTCAATCCCTGCCGCTGCCAGCAAATCCTTGTTATAAAAGCTGATCCGCGTTGTCAAATACCAAGGAATGCCGAAAGTTTGATCACCCAGTTGGTTTGCCAGCCAAATCTTGGGTAAATAGCGATCGCGCATCTCCTGAGTCAACACATCATCTAGATCAACCCAAGCGTTGCGGCTGGCCAATTGAGAAGCGAAATTAGGATTAAGATTCACGACATCCGGTGCAGTCTTGGCCGATACTGCCGTCAAAATCTTACTTTCCATCGCCGACCAAGGCACATCAACCCAGCGCACCGGCTGATCAGCGCCCTGAGATTCGAACTCCGTGATCAGCTCATCAAAATACTCTGTAAACTTTGGTTGCAATTGCATTGTCCAAAATTCCACGTTTGCGTCACTGTCTTGACCAGCAGGATCAGGAGATGGTCCAGACTGACAGCCGGCGATCGCCGCAATACCCAGACCAACCACAACACCCAAACACCAACGCTTCAACATAACCAAACACTCCGCAACACAAATAAATAAACAAAAGCAAGAAACCCTCAAAAATTGGGCATTCTCTAAAAAGCAAAAGCCACCTTATTCTATCCCTACCAAAAGATCCCTACCCACTTCCGTCAAACTGAGCTAGATTGGATAGCAGCAAATAGCTTCGGCGACAACCTGGTGCCTTTACGAGCAATCATTTCCGGAAAATTCTCCCATGCTAGATTTTCTTAAAAACATACTCAAACCCAAACAAAAGGGGATTGGTATTGAAATTTCTGCCGAGCGACTGAACATTGTCCAACTTAAAAAACAAGGACAAATTTACAAACTTGCCAACTGCATCAGTGAAGAAGTCCCAGAAGGCATCTTCGAAGAAGGCAAAATTGTAGATTCCCCAGCCCTCGCAGAACTTATTCAAGATACCCTTGCCGCTCACAATATCACCGCCCAGAAAGTTGCCGCCGCCGTGCCCATGCGCGAAGCAATTATTCGGCTAATTCCCATTCCCGCAGAACTCGACGATCAAGAATTGCGAGACATGGTGCTAAACCACGAAGCCGGCTTATACCTTCCCTATCCTCGAGAAGAAGTTGACCTAGACTATCAAAAACTAGGCTTCTTCCAAGACGAAGACGGTATCGACAAAGTCCAAGTGTTGCTCGTCGCCACCCGTAAAGAAATCACTGATTCCTACGTCGATACTCTTGTACAAGCAGGATTGGAAATTGACGTTTTAGAGATCAATAGCTTTTCACTCATCCGAACTATCCGCGAACAACTCAGACAATTTAGCTCCCAAGAAGCCGTTGTCCTCGTTGACGTTGAGTTCGACTGCACAGAAATTGCGATTGTCGTCGATGGAGTACCTCAATTTTCTCGAACAGTACCAATCGGAACTTTCCAGCTCCAGAGCGCACTATCACGCGCAATGAATCTGCCAGCTTCCCGGAACATCGAGTTATTACAAGGTATGACTATTCCCAATACTCCAGTGGAAGGTGTTCGTACCGGAGCAACAGGGATCAATCCCGGAATGGCAGCTCTACTTAGAGTATTAGGAGAATTAGCTGACGAACTTCGACGATCTATCGACTTTTACCTCAACCAAAGTGCAGACCTCGAAGTTGCCCAACTGCTGCTAGCCGGCCCCGGCGGCGGAATTGGTCAACTCGACGAATTTTTCACCCAACGCTTAAGTATTCCTACCATTCAAATAGACCCCTTCGAATCCCTTTCTATAGAGACCGATGACGAAATTCCCCAAGTACAAAAACCTTCACTAGGTACAGCTTTGGGCCTAGGAATCCGGGAGGTGTAAAACAATATGTATAGCTTAGACATTAACTTTCTCAAAGACCGTAATCTCAATAGCGATGGCTCCGCAGTACCAGAAAGAGCGGCTTCCAAAGCTTATGTTCAAAACGGTAAAGAGCCAGCCCCTCTAATTGCTGGTGGTATTGTTGCTGCCCTTTGCCTTCTTGCCGTTGGTTTTACCTTCTGGCAAGCCGCAAAAGTCAAAGCCGAAACTCAAGATGAAATTGCTTTAGTTGATGCAGAGTTACAACAGCTCAATGCTCAAAGTGCAAAAATTCAGTCTCTAACTCAAGATATTGAAAGTTTAAAAACGCAAAGTCAAGCTTTTGTTGAAGTCCTGCAAACGAAAATTAAACCATGGTCAGCCATTCTGGAAGAAATCAGCGATCTCACACCGCCGGGCCTGCAGCTCAACTCTTTCGAGCAATCTGACAATCAAGTTTTGGTTACTGGTTTTGCTAGAAACTTTAATGATGTAAATGATTTAATGCTCAATTTACAGACCTCTCCACTTTTTGTTGAGAAAGAAATATATATTGTCAGTGCAAATCTTGTAGACAATCCAACGACATTAGAATTTTCTAGGCCAGTCGAGGCTTATAACTTAACGAAGGTTGTCGAGTACACTATTTCTTTAACCCTCGGTGATTTGACTGATGCCGAAATCATTAAGACATTAGAGGCGCAAGGTGCTAAAGGTATAGCAGAAAGACTGAAAAATAGTTTTTAAGTAAAGGATTTTTCTCAACTGTGAACATGAGGAGCGAGTTATTATGACGTATTCTGAAGAGTTTCAACCCGGTATCGAAGCCAATAATTCTGAACCTGTCGGTTATTTCGAAGCTCTCGGGGTACAATTTACATCGACTGTTTTGGGTATTTTGTTAGCTGTTGCTGGTATTGCTGGTGCTGGTGCGCTGTGGTGGTTTTTGGTCAAGCCTTCCGTGGCGGAGAATGAAGTTTTGGCTGGTGAGCTACAGCAAAAAGAAAGTGAGTTGCAACAGAAACAAGCGGCGAATTCTCAAAATAAGATTGCTGAATTGGAAGCGGAGTTTGTTAAAGAGCAACGTATTGCTACTTCGGTTTTGAATTCTTACGGTCAGGAAAAACAGGTACAAACATTTTTGCTCGATTTAAATCGTGTTTTGACAGCAAGCAATGTTCAGCTCGTTAGTTATGAACCGACGCCTCCTCAGCCTGAGTTCATTACTGATGAAAGCTATGGTTTAGCTGCTCAGAACAAACTGAAGCGTCAGACTTTTAATGTGGCGTTTGAGGACATGACTTATGCACAGGCTGAATCGATGTTGAGCCGTTTAGATTTGCTTCAACCTTTGGTTGTCTTAAGAAATTTTTCAACAGAAGTTTCGGAGCGTCAAAGTTATCTGTATACTCCTAACGAGTTGATTTCCAAAAGTCCGGCTCAACTCAGTGTTGTCTTTGTTATTGATGCGTTAATCGCCCCAACGGCAGAAGAAATAGAAGCTCGTCAAGCTGAACTGGCTTCTGGAGAAGGGGAAGCTGCTGCGGGAGGGGAAGAAGCGCCTCCTCAGTAATTTTGGTTTGATTTGTAACAATTGGACTGAGATTTTTTGGATTGGCAATCTAGATTTTAAGATATAGAATTACTGCCAAGTCCCTTGCATTTACCGTTTTACTCAATTTTTTTGTATTGACCCACTGCATTATTCGCCTTTGAGGAGTCCCTGAGTCGTGAACATTAAACCTTATACTGGATTAGTTATTGGAGCTGCGGCA
Source organism: Limnothrix sp. (assembly GCA_049644465.1). Lineage (GTDB taxonomy): Bacteria > Cyanobacteriota > Cyanobacteriia > Cyanobacteriales > MRBY01 > MRBY01. Next base: position 1,142 of record JBARRZ010000036.1, on the reverse strand, counting down.
AGTGTTGTGGCTTTGTCTCCTGCTCGCTCGGCAGATTTACAGGTTGTTGATCTTAATATCCAACCGCAGGGCACGGGCTTACAGGTTCAGTTGGCGATCGCCGCAAGTGACGACGGAAAAGCACCGGAAGTATTTACAGTTAGCCGCAACAACACAACGATCACAGATATTCGCAATGCACAGCTTGATTTGGGCGATCGCCAGAAATTGATTCAGCAGAATCCTATGCCGGGAATTGAATCAATCGAAATCATGCAGATCAATCCGGGAAACGTGCGAATTATTGCAATGGGTAAAGACTCGGCCCCTACCGGAGAAATCCTTAGCAGTGATCAACAGAACTTTATCTTCAATTTCACACCACAATCATCAAGCGACTTATCACCCTCACCAGTCTTAGTTGCCCAAACTAACGAAGTAGAAGAAGAGACTAACGGAAATGCGACCCCTCTTACCGTTGACCCAGCCGCATCTCCAGAGCCAGAAATACTGTTCCCTGACCCTCAAATTCCTAGAGAAGGTAAACCAAGCCCTACAAATTCTGACAATTTTCTGAGACCAGTTGCGCCATTACCACCATTTTTGCCTAGAGCCTCAGCACCACCAGTTGGTGATATTTCCGTTTCAACCATTGATACAAGTTTTCCTAATTACGTGGATTTGGGCACCGCAGCAGTCGTTCCAAGACTTGTCTTAAAAGAAGCCCCAGTCCAAGATGTTTTGGCTCTATTATCTCGCTCTGCTAACTTGAATGTCGTTTTTGCAGAAAATACGAGCAGTTCCGGAGATGGAGAATCTGCAGCCTCATCGACTAGCCTTGCTGACAAGACAATTTCTTTAGATCTTGAAAACGAGCCTATTCAAGAAGTCTTCAACTATGTATTGATGTTGTCCGACTTGAAGGCAACAATGAGAGGACGAACTATTTTTGTAGGAACAGCTTTACCTAATGCTATTACACCAAAAATCACGCGTACTTTCCGTTTGAACCAGATTAAAGTAGCCCAAGCTAGATGTTATTTAGAAACAGGAAATTCAGTCTACGAAGCCGTTGAGTTCACTGGTGAGTTTGTCGAATTTGAGGAAACAGAATGTGCCGGTGAGGTTGATGATGACGAAAATACAAGCGGTGGTCTCAGAAG
>JBARRZ010000035.1:0-46547 GCA_049644465.1 Limnothrix sp. | reverse complement strand
GTTTTTAAGTCTGGATGGTTCTGGAGTGAGTTTGCTCCAAGCGACAGCGGAACGGTTGTTACCGGATGGGCAGTGGGAAAATCTTTGGATTGTCACGGCTGCAATGATTGCGGATTTGGTGCAGGAGCAGCTCCCGAAGTTGCCGAATAAAAATATTTTGGTGGAACCTGAACGAAGAGATACGGCGGCGGCGATCGCCGGGACTTGTGTGGAACTCGCGAAGCATTACGACGAGAATACGGTGGTGGCTTTTTTCCCGGCGGATCACTGGATTGGCGATGAACCCAAATTTTTGGCAACGCTGAATCAAGCAGCGGATTTTGTGGCAACGAAACAGGCGATCGCCACCATTGGGATTACCCCCGATAATCCGGCGACGGGCTACGGCTACATCGAACAGGGCGACGCGGCGACGGACGATATTTTTAAAGTGGCGCAGTTCCGCGAAAAGCCGGATGTGGCAACAGCAGAATCGTTTCTCGCGACAGGAAAATTCAGTTGGAATAGCGGCATTTTTCTGTTTTCCATCGGTACAGCCCTCAAAGAATTGGCCCTCCACGCCCCCGAAATTTTGACCCCACTGCAAGAAAAAGGGACGGCAGCCTATGGCGAACTCCCAAAAATTAGCGTCGATTTCGCCTTGATGGAAAAGACCCAAAACGCCTATGTGCTCCCCGCTGAATTCGGTTGGGATGATCTGGGAGATTGGCGATCGCTGGAAAGATTATTGCCGCCCGACGACTCGAAAAATGTCCATGTGGGCAACTTCCAAGCCTTTGAAACCGCTGGCTCGATTGTTTACAGCGATAATCCCGATGAGACCATTGTCACCTTGGGCGTTTCCGATGTGGTGGTGGTGCGGCAGGGTAATGTCACGATTGTGATTGATAAAAAGCGCAGCCAAGATATCAAAAAAATTCTCGGCAAATTACCCGAAGAGTTGCTGTAAATGACGGATCAAACTTGGCGATATATTCCACCGTTTGAGGCGGATGGCGCGACACAAATGGCGGTGGATGAATGGCTTTTGGATCAACATCTCGCCGGAAAAATGCCGTCAGTTTTGCGATTCTACACTTGGCAACCCGTGACGATTTCCCTTGGTCGTAACCAACGCAAGTATCCGCAAGCTTGGCATGACTTGACCTATCAAGGCGAAAAAATTGAGATTGTGCGTCGTCCTAGTGGTGGGCGGGCAGTGTTGCACCAAGGGGATTTGACCTACGCGATTATCACTTCCGGCATTGAGGGGAATCGCTGTCAGGTATATAAAAAGCTCTGTGAATTTCTGATTGCAGGTTTCCGGGAATTAGGGGTGGAGTTGAACTATGGCGATCGCCTACGGAATTATACCCACCACGACAATTGCTTTCGCACCCATACCAGTGCCGATCTGGTTACAAATGATGGCTATAAATTAATCGGTTCCGCCCAACTCCGCCGCAAAAATGCAATTTTGCAACATGGCTCTATTCGTCTCAATCCTGATTTTGAGCTTATTAACAAGATTTTCCGTGATGAACCAATTATTAATTCATCAATAACGCTACAGAGCTTCAGCATTATTCGAACCCTTAGGTTAAGCGCACAATCTATACTGAGTAAAGAATTTCAAGACATTCCATTAAGCACTCAAGAGCAGAAATTGTGCGGAATGTCGTACTCAATAGCATTCTGATTTTTAAGTCGACAATCAACTCAATTCTCAGTAAACAAATTGTGCTATTTTTTCTTTTGCATAGAAGTGCAGTTTGTATTGCTTTTCTCCACATTTTATTCTGCGCTTCAGTCTCTATATCAAATAGGGTAATCCGTACTAAATTTTGCTAGAGGATCAAACAAGAATTCTCTTTTTCAGAAAGGTATTAGATTTAAACGCTCGCTTATTTCTCAATAAGTTTTCGCATAACGCACATTAGTGCGAACGATTCATCTCTAATGGGGCGATCGCCTTTTTGACATCTACTATGTACGACTAGATTTTTGTGGAGACTTCTACCATGTCTGCAAGCGATTCTTCTGCTACCCAGCAACTCAACGATGTTTTACCTGAAGTGCAACAACAGACAATGCCCGATGTGGAGTTTCAACTGGCAGACTTTGCAAACCGTGAGGATTTCTTTGATGTCATCCAGCAGGCTTTTGGTGGAAATCATGATGCGGCAGCTTTAGAGACAATCCGACGGCAATGGCAATCCGGCAATTTCACCTTACCCCCCATTGAAATTCTTTCCAGCGCACAGCTCCAATGCGTAAATGGTGCTTCTGCTGCTGAAACAAATACCCTCTATTTTTTTAGTGATTTTCTAGCGAGGGATAGTAATGAGATGGGGGCGATCGCCTATTTTTTAGTGCCATGGCATGAGTAAGCACAAAAAAAGTGATTTTTTCATCTTTATCGAAACAGATTTTTTACAAAAAAATTTCTAATTTCAGCAATTCTTCTGATTACTTTAGACACTTAATCTGAACACGTAAAGAAACTCATATTGTTCATGTGAGCAATGTCTTCTGAATTCTTAAAGGAATTGATTAAAAAGTTGATATTTTTCTTTTAAATCAAGAACAATATTTCATTCAAATTCAATGAGAGCAAAGGCTTCAGGCTTACATATGGCCTTATTCCTAACTCATAAAGCTCATTTTATTCATACACAAAAAAGGTTCAAACTCTCAGATATATCATTTTCAATAAACTTTATATTACAAGCTTTAATAAATAAATCTTTGTAAAAACTTCTTATGTTTGGTTGATCTTTTTGATAGCTTCTTTTAAGGTTTGGGAGTTGGGAAAATAATTAAGTGACAATTTCTTTTTTTGTATTGCTGTCTCTGCAATTTCACTGAAACAACGATCTATCTATCACCAAAAGTTTTTGTATAACTCTTAAGGGTGTTAACGATAGCTATTTAGAGACAGGGAGTTTCTTTGTGAACTCCATGACAATTTTCATCTAAAAAATTTGGGATGTTTTCACCATGGCTGCTACTACCACGACTTTTGATTCGGCAATTCTTGATGCAATTCTTCCTGAGGTGCTTGCGGCGCTGACTGAGTTTGCAATGAATGATGATTTTGCAGAAATTCTGTCTCAGGCATTTGGTACAGATTTTGATGCGGCTGCTTTGGAGGGTATAAGGCAAAAATGGTTGGTTGGGGATTTTGAGGGTTTGCCGCCAGTCGAAATTTTGTCGAGTGATGTGCTGCAAGGGCCTAATGGGCAAAAAGCTAACGGGGCTTATGCGGCAGAAACAAATACTATCTATTTTTCTCGTGAGTTCCTTGGTGCTAATAGTGGAAACAGAGGGGCGATCGCCGCAGTCTGGCTAGAAGAAATCGGTCACTCTGTCGATGCTCAAATCAATGAGTCAGACACTCCCGGAGATGAAGGTCAACTCTTTGCATTACTCCTTGAACAGCAACAGAATCTCAGCTCTTCATCAATTAAACAAATTCAAGAAGAACAAGATCAATTGTTTCTAGACACTCAACATGAAAAATTAAGTGTCGAAGCAAATACTAATGATAGTGAATACCAAATTGACTTTAATCCAATCATTAGTGCAGTCAATAATGGTCTTAGCAATCTAGAATCAAGTTTAATTGATGCGATTAAAAACTCGACGATTCCCTTTGTTGGAGACTTTGACAAGCAACAAATAACTGATGGTATCTCTCAACTAAAGAGAAACATACAATCACAGATTAATAATTCAAGCATTGCAACTGAATTTGATTTTGCAGATTTAAATGATGACAGGATTATTACAGCCTATGAAGTTGCTAGCTATCTGGATACGAGAAGTAGTTTTTTTAATGCGACTAGTCGAAGTGATACTCGAATTATTTTAGGAATCGAACTGACAAAGTTTCTAGGCGAGACTCTTAAAATAAAGGATCTTTCTACCACTATAGATGGAGATATAGGGATACCTGGTCTCAATCTAAGTTTAGAGGCAACACCAAAGTTGGACTTAGAAGTCGACATTGGATTTGGACTAGGTTTTACCAATCGTGACAAAGTACCTAATACTAAAGTAGCGAATGAAGTCTATATCAATCCGCGCTCGGGAAAGGAAGAGGAAATAATCGTTTCTTTTGATACCAATTTATCTGGATTAGATACAACTGGGGAAGTTGGATTTATTCAGGTCAATGCAAAAAATGTAGAGTCTGAAAAGACTGGTATTGATGGCACAATATATGTGGATTGGAAAGACTCTAATACTAATAATCAAATTAATGCAGGTGAAGTATATGTTGAGTTAGATCCTCTCATTGAAGCCAATTTAGCTCTCACAAGTAATTTTGATGAGTTAACTCAGCAGCTTAATATCCCAAGCTTCCTACCTGAAATTCAAACAAATATGAAGCTTTTCTGGGATCCAAGTCGATTTGATGTTTGGCCGGGCTTTGCGTTTGACAAACTAGACGGAAGGACTATTGACGTACCACTCATTACATTACAATTTAACGATGTAAAGGTTAATACAGCCACTCTCATCAGTGAGTTTGCAGCCCCAATTGTCAAAAGAATTCAAGATATTACTGCGCCGCTCAATCCATTTGTCGAAGCTTTAAACCGAGATATTGAACTACTCGAAGATTTAAAAGAACTGACAGGAATTGATTTTGACGAAGATGGAAATGGAGAAATTGACTCTTTTGATTTAATTAAAGCTTTTTATCCACAAGTTAATACTGTCTTATTTCAGAATTTTAGCCGATTAATTGAGTTAGTAAATGATATTAATATTCCAGATTTGGATGGTATTAACCTAGATGAATATCTAATCGAAATTGGTGATTTTAATATTGTTGGCATCAAATTTACTGATGGCAAGCTCGACCTTAGTGATATTAGTGTTGAGTCTAATATCGAATTTGACTTCTATGCAGAACTAGATCAGTCGCTGGAAGGCTTAGAAGGTGCAGTTGCTGCTCAGAGAGAAGCGCAAGAAGCATCTGAACAAGAAGTTATTGATGTACCTGCTGAATCATCGGGAGATGAGATTTCCTCAGAGATATCTACAGGTTCAGATACTAATGATAGTCCAGTGCAAGAAGAAAATACTTTTGCATATGGAACCTGGCTGAAAAACCTAGGAAGTTTACCTGGAGGAGGAATTAGTTTTCCGTTTTTGGACAATCCAATTCAGTCAATAGCCGATTTATTTGCGGGCAATACATTTGATTTAATGGCCTATGATATGCCTGAATTTTACGCTGCTTTTGAATTAAATACTGAATTTCCGGTAATGACCGGTATTGACTTAACCCTGGAGGGAGAAATTGAAATAAGAGCTGACTTTGATTTTGGTTTTGATACCTATGGACTACAGCAATTAGCTGAAGTCGACGATAAACTTTCTAATGCTTATTTAATACTTGATGGATTTTTTGTCGCTGATCCTTCTAATGAAGATGGAGAGATTCCAGAAGTGACGATTGATGGTGAGATTCGAGCTGGCGGGGAGGTTGGTATTGGTATTGGTGGATTTGACCTCGTTAGTGCAGGAATTACAGGAGGAATCGAAGCAAGTCTGTGGGCAGATCTCGTTGATCCTAATAATGACGGTAAAATTCGAGGTTCAGAGCTATGGTCTACCGTAACAACTGATCCCTTAGGCTTATTTGATATTGGGGGGAAGTTTACAGCAGGCGCGGAAGTCTATGGAGAATATTGGGACATTTTCAAATTCAAAGATGTTAGAGAAACTCTTTGGGAAAGTGACAGGATTACTCTTTATGAATTTGATACAAGTTCGATGTCTAGAGATCGTCAACCAAATCTCGCCAACATTGAAAACAATGCATTAAACCTGAATATTGGTGACAGAGCTGATGAAAGAGGGGATATCTTCAATGAAGATCGATATGAAGAAGTCATTATTGAAGGAAACGAAATTTCTAGCATAAGTACAGCTTCTTTCAATACCTTAAATCTTGAAAGTTCTGTGAGTTCTTTCCGCACGCTCAACACCTTCTCTCCATCTCAACGTTCTTTACAATCAACTGACTCTGTTAAGGTTTCTTCTCTCGGATTCACTCAAACATATTCAGGCTTTGAAAAAATTGTTGCTAACGGAGGTAAAGGTAATACCATCATTGAAATATCAAATACTAGTAAGGCTCTGGACTTTTTTGGTGGTGAAGGTGATGACATTATTCAAGGTGCTTCTGGAAACGATACTATTCGCGGAGGAGATGGCTGGGACTTTATCTTCGGTGGAGACGGAGTTGACATGCTTGAAGGTGGTAATAAGAGCGATAAACTCTTTGGTGAAAACGGGGATGACAGAGTCTCAGGTGGTAATGGTTCTGACGTTATCTCAGGTGGTTCTGGAAATGACTTCATCAATGGAGATGCCGATGACGACAATATCAATGGAGATGACGGTAATGATGAAATTCTGGGGGGTTTAGGAAATGATGCTCTCTTTGGGAACCTTGGTAATGACGAAATTGCCGGTGAGCAAGGCCGCGATAACATCAGAGGTAATGAAGGTGATGACACCTTAAGCGGTGGTGATGGCGGTGACTTTATCCAAGGTAACGAAGGTAATGATGATATCTTCGGTGACTCTGGAGAAGACGACATTCAAGGCAATCTCGGTAATGACAACATCTCTGGCGGTCTCGGTAATGACGACATCGAAGGCAACGAAGGAGAGGACAAAATCCAAGGTGATGCTGGCGATGACTTAATCTCTGGTGGTGACGATAATGACACCATTTCCGGCGGTGACGACAACGACACAATTGCTGGTGATAGTGGTGATGACGATATCTTTGGTGACTCTGGAGAAGACACAATCAATGGCAACGACGGTGATGACAACATTTCCGGAGGTATAGATAATGACCTTATCTTTGGTGATGATGGTGACGACAGTATTTCTGGTGATGATGGTGCGGATACCATTCAGGGCAACCTCGGCAATGATGACATTTCCGGTGGTAATGATAACGACACCATTCAAGGCAATGAAGGTGATGATTTAATCCATGGCGATGCTGGTGACGATTTTATCTCTGGTGGTGCTGACGAAGACAATATCTACGGTGATGACGGAAATGACGATATTTCAGGGGATGCTGGCGAAGACTACATCGAGGGAAACCTTGGTGATGACACCATTTCCGGCGGTGATGATAATGACGTAATCCTTGGTAATGAAGGAGCAGATGTTATCAATGGCGATGCTGGCGATGACAACATCCTCGGTAACGAAGGAGAAGACCTCATCTACGGAGATGATGGCGATGACAACATCACAGGAAATCAAGATGCCGATGACATTTATGGCGGTGATGGTGCTGACAATATCGCAGGTAACGAAGGTGAGGATTATCTTGAAGGCAATGCTGGCAATGACGACATTTCCGGTGGTGCAGACAATGACACCATTCAGGGCAATGAAGGCGATGACCTCATCCACGGTGATGCTGGCGATGATTTGATTGCCGGAAACGAAGATGATGACACCATTTATGGAGACTCTGGTAATGACAATATCACTGGAGATGATGGTGCTGATTACATCGAAGGTAATACTGGAGATGACATCATTTCCGGTGGCGATGATGCCGACACCATTCAAGGTAACGAAGGTCAAGATCTAATCAACGGCGACGCTGGTGATGACAATCTCTCCGGTGGAGATGATGCCGATACTATCTACGGCGATAGCGGCAATGACGCTATTGCTGGGGACGACGGCGCAGACTACATCGAAGGTAATGGCGGTGATGACAACATTTCCGGTGGTAATGGCAACGACGTTATCAAAGGCAACTCCGGTGATGACCTAATTCATGGTGATGCTGGCAACGACGATATTTCTGGCGGTAATGGTAATGACAACATTTACGGTGACGCTGGCGATGACTTGTTACATGGCGATCGCGGAGATGACTTTATCAGTGGTGGCGATGGTCAAGACCTCATGTATGGCGATGACGGTGATGACACCCTTGAAGGTAACAATGGCGAAGACGAAATGTATGGCGGCGATGGACTTGATACCATCCTCGGTGGAGATGGCGATGATTTTCTTGTTGGCGAAGAAGATGCAGACATTCTCATCGGTGGCAATGGTGAAGATACTGCTTCCTATTTCAACTCCGGTTCCCGCGTTGCAGTCAGCCTCAAACTCGGTAAAGGTTGGGCTGGCGACGGTAAGCGTGACACTCTTGAAACCATCGAAAACCTTGAAGGTTCTGAGTATGACGATTACTTAGAGGGCGATCGCCTCGATAACAAAATCTGGGGCTTAGGTGGTCGAGATCTGATTAAAGGAGATGCTGGCAACGATTCTCTCTATGGCAACGAAGGCGGTGATCGCCTCTTTGGTGGACGGGGAGATGATTACCTCGAAGGCAACGAAGGTAACGATTTCCTTGATGGCGAACAAGGTAATGACACCGTCCTTGGTGGCGAAGGTAACGATCAACTTTACGGTGCACAAGGAGAAGATTTCCTCGATGGCGGCGTCGGCAACGATTTCCTTGATGGCGGCACTCAAGATGACCAGCTGCTCGGCGGTGACGGCAATGACCAGCTTTACGGCCAACGCGGCGATGACTTCCTCGATGCTGGCGATGGCGATGATTACCTCGACGGCGGCAAAGGCGATGACGAATTACTTGGCGGCGATGGCGATGATCAACTTTACGGTCAACAAGGAGAAGACATAATCGACGCTGGCGCAGGCAATGATTACGTTGAAGGCGGTTCCCAAGATGACATCATTACTGGTGGCGAAGGCAATGATCGCCTCTATGGTCAAAACGGTGACGACGACCTCGATGGTGGCACAGGCGATGACCTCCTCAAAGGTGGTCGCAACGAAGATTTGCTCGTTGGGGGAGACGGTAATGATCGCCTCTACGGTGAACATGGTCACGACATCCTCGAAGGCGGCGATGGCATTGATCTTCTTGATGGCGGCTCCCACGATGATTACCTCTACGGCGGTAACGACGGCGATCGCCTCTACGGTCAAGACGGCGAAGACTTCCTCGACGGTGGCAATGGGAACGACCGACTCGAAGGCGGTTCCGGCGATGACCAGCTCTTCGGCGAAAGAGGCTTAGATTATCTCGACGGCGGTAGTGGCGATGACCAACTATACGGCGGTGCAGATAACGACCAACTCTTCGGCAACCTCGGCAATGACTACCTTGAGGGCGAAGCAGGCGACGATCAGCTCTTCGGTCAAGCAGGGAACGATTCCCTCTACGGCGGCAATGGTAATGATTTCCTCGACGGTGGCGCAGACAATGACTATCTTGAAGGCGGTTCTGGCAATGACGAACTTCTTGGGGGCAGCGGCAACGATTTCCTCTATGGCAACGATGGCGCAGACAATCTCAAAGGAGGTAGCGGTAATGACAACCTCAAAGGGGGCAGTGGCGGCGATCGCCTCTACGGAGAAGACGGTAACGACTCACTCTATGGCGAAGCCGGTAACGATATCCTCAAAGGTGGCGAAGGCGATAACTACCTAGAGGGCGGCGACGGTAACGACCAACTCATTACCGGTTCCGGCGAAGACTATCTACTCGGTGGCGCAGGCAACGACTATCTCTTTGCGGGGGCAGGCGATGATCAACTCCTTGGCGGCAGCGGTAACGATCTTATTGTCGGCAACGATGGCTGGGATCTCCTCACAGGTGGAGATGGTAACGATACCTTCTTCTTCGGTAGCTTTGCAGAAGGACTTGATGTCATTACCGATTTTGGCAATGGCAATGACCAAATTCAAATTTCCCTACGGGGCTTTGATCAAAGCTTCACCATTGGCACTTTGGATATAGAACACTTTGCTCTTGGCTCTAGTGCAACGACAGGCGATCATCGTTTTATTTACGAGCAAGCCACTGGTGCTTTATCCTTTGACATTGATGGTGTGGGCGGTGCTGCACAAACCCAGTTCGCGACCTTTGCAAACAATGCCAACCTACTCAATGACAATATTTCTGTTGTGGTTTAACCTCCACTGACCAAACGAATTTTCCATAATTCTTGTAACAACAAAGCTCTCCACAATATGCGGGGAGCTTTTTCTTTATTCATTAGGTGATGCTAGATTTTGGCGATCGCCTGAACATTCAACCTCAAGAACGACCCCTATCAAAATCAGAATTTCAACAAATCAAAAGCCTTGCACTCACCATAAAATAAAGCCACTGTTTACACAATGAAAAATTTGTGTCCTGCCGTTTTCGCTAAAATACCGATACATCTTTGGTGAAACGCACTCCATGACCTATTCCATTCCCACAGGCAACACCTCACAGCAATGGTTTGAAATGACAGAGGCGATCGCCGAGCGATTTAACCAAGAATTCCAGAACAAAAAACCCGACCTGCCCGACGAAGTCCAAGCCCTGCCCATCTTTCTCGACTGGCAATCCGGCAAACTCCAGAATCGCATCGCTACCGAATTTTGGAACCTTGCCAAACCAAAAAAAAGACAACGCTGTCTCGACATTGGTTGCGGCATCAGCTTTCTCATCTATCCATGGCGCGACTGGAATGCCTACTTTTACGGCCACGACATTAGTAAAACCGCCACCGAAATCATCCAGTCCCGCGCGCCCCAGCTCAACTCCAAACTTTTTAAAAATATCTCCAACAAACCCGCTCACCACCTCGAAGAATACGAAAAAGACTTCTTCGATCTGGCGATCGCCACCGGCTTCAGCTGCTACTATTCCCTCGACTACTGGGGAGCCGTCCTAGACCAAGTTAAACGCGTCCTCAAACCCGGCGAATTCTTCGTTTTTGACGTTATCAATCCCGACGCAGACATGGCAGAAGACTGGTCAATTCTCGAAACCTACCTCGGCGCAGAAGTCTTCCTCGAATCCCTTGCTGACTGGCAAGCCCTAATTAAAAAATCCGGCGCAAAAATCACCCGACAAACCGAAGGCGAACTCTTCCACATCTTTAAAATTCGCTGGTAATCTTCCCCTTCCGGCTCCATACTTCCTCACGCTCCAGCACCGACGGTTTTCCACCTAAAATACCCTGCAAAACCATTAGCAGCATATGCTACCCTTTTAAGGTTGTCTAAAAACTCACACATCTGGGATCCTTCGGGTGTTTCCTTAGAGAAATGTCCCCAGATGGAGGTTTAACCCGAATAGGAGTAAACAAAATATGCCCGTAGTCTCTCTTGCAGAACTATTAGAATGCGGTGTCCACTTTGGTCACCAAACCCGCCGCTGGAATCCCAAGATGGCGCCTTACATTTACACATCCCGTAATGGCGTTCATATCATTGACCTTGTCCAGACAGCACAGCTCGTCCAACAAGCCTATACATACATGAAAGAGGCATCAGAAAGCGGTAAACGCGTTCTGTTCGTTGGTACAAAGCGTCAAGCAGCAGCAATCATTGCCCAAGAAGCAAAACGCTGTGGCGCCTTTTACATCAACCAACGCTGGCTCGGCGGTATGCTCACCAACTGGGAAACAATCAAAACCCGTGTTGAGCGTCTCAAAGAATTAGAAGCCCTCCAAGACAGCGGCAACCTTGACCGTCGCCCCAAAAAAGAAGCTTCCATGCTCCGTCGTGAACTCGACAAATTGCAGAAGTATCTTGGTGGCATCAAGAACATGCGCAAAATTCCTGACATCGTCGTCGTCATCGACCAACGTCGGGAGCACAATGCCATTCAAGAATGTCAGAAGCTCAACATTCCGATCGTTTCTCTGTTGGATACTAACTGTGATCCACAGACAGTGGATATGCCTATCCCTGCAAACGATGATGCAATCCGTTCAATCAAACTCATTGTCGGCACTTTAGCTGACGCCATTTATAGTGGTCGCCACGGTGAATCTGCCCAAAGCGAAGACTATGAAGAGTTTGAAGAAGCAATTGAAGCAGCAGGAGCTGTTGAAGTTGTAGAAGAAGAGGAAGTTGCAGCTGAAGAGGTTGCTGTAGCCGAAGAAGTGTCTGTAGCTGAAGAGGTTGCAGTGGCTGAAGAGGTCGTTGAACCTGAAGAAGCGGCTGTAGCGGAAGAAGTTGTTGCGGCTAGCACCGATGCTTCTGCTCCTGAGTCTGAGTAATCTTTTTCTAATCATTGATCTGATGTTTTTTGGTAAATAGTAAATGGCAAAAATTTCCGCAAAGCTCGTAAAAGAACTACGCGACAAAACCGGCGCAGGCATGATGGACTGCAAAAAAGCACTCAGCGAATCTGATGGCAGCATCGAAAAAGCAACGGAGTGGCTTCGTCAAAAAGGCATTACTTCTGCTGAAAAGAAAGCTGGTCGGATCGCGGCTGAAGGTCTTGTTGAAAGCTACATTCACACTGGTGGCAGCATCGGTGTATTGGTAGAGATCAACTGTGAGACTGACTTTGTCGCACGTGGTGACATCTTCAAGGACTTGGCGAAAAGCATTGCAATGCAAATTGCAGCTTGCCCGAATGTCCAATACGTCAAAGTAGAAGATATCCCTGAAGCGATCTCCTCTAAGGAACGTGAAATCGAAATGGGTCGTGATGACCTCGGTGGTAAGCCCGACAACATCAAAGAGAAGATTGTTGAAGGTCGTATTGCCAAGCGTCTCAAGGAACTTTCTTTGATGGATCAGCCTTACATTCGTGACCAAAACCTCACTGTCGCGGAACTAGTCAAGCAGACTGTTTCGACTATCGGTGAGAATATTCAAATTCGTCGTTTCCAACGCTTTGTTCTTGGTGAAGGCATCGAGAAGAAGGATGAGGATTTCGCGGCTGAAGTTGCGGCGCAAATGGGTAAGTAATTTTTTTGATTACTTAGCATTAGCAAAGTCTGACTAAAATTTGATTTGTATAATTAGCCTTCTCCGGTATCGGGGGAGGTTTTTTGTTGAGCATCGAGATTGGCTTGGGCATTGCGTCGCCACATCCACGGCTTGATGCGTCGTAAGGCTGAACCGATCAGGCGATCGCCCCATTCTTCGTCTGTAATCTTGGCTAATTCACTCAACTTGGGGGCAAGATTTTTGGGGTAGGGCTGAAAATCGGGGATGTCTGTTTCTGTGGCAAAGCGCTGATTCCACGGACAAACATCTTGGCAAATATCACAGCCTGCAACCCAATTTTGTAGATGGGGCTTGATCTCTGGCGGCAAGTCTTCGGCGCGATTTTCGATGGTGTGATAGGCAATGCAGCGGTTGGCATCGACAGTGAAAGGGGCGGCGATCGCCTGAGTTGGGCAAGCATCAATACAACGAGTACAAGTCCCGCAATGCTTAGTATGTGGCCGATCTGGTGGCAGCTTTAATGTAGTCAGAATTTCGCCGAGAAAAACCCAGCTACCGTATTTACGGGTGATCAAATTGCTATTTTTCGCAATCCAGCCTAAGCCGGCGCGCTCCGCCCAAACTTTGTCTTGCACAGGGCCAGTATCCACATAAAAACGATGTTGGTCTTCTGGAAATTCCACGGCCAACCAGCGGCAAAATTCCTTCAATCTTTTGGTAATTACCCGATGATAATCCCGTCCCCAGCCATAACGAGAAATTTTGGCGATCGCCGGATCATCGCTGTGTTGCTGAGGCGTGTAATAATTTAGTGCGACACAAATGACCGATTGCACACCCGACAGACATTGCTGAATATCTTGGCGTTTTGGATTCGCCATCCATGCCAAATCCGCTTGATAGCCCTGCTGCAACCATTCATTTAAACGAGTAATATTTTCTGTATCTTCGGGGGCGATCGCCGCAACTCCCACCAGATGAAAACCCAAATATTCGCCCTGAGCCTTAATTTTTCGTGACCGCTCATCCCGTTGCGCTTCAGTCACCTTAACTATTGCTCATCGCTACCTTTCGGCAACCGCGTTTCTAGCTTCAGACAATTCTTACCATTGACCTGCAACTGATATTCAACCCGATCCATCAACCGTTTCATAATCAACCAACCATAACCGCCCTCTTGGCAAGACGCTGGATCTGGCGGCAGATAAGTCGAGAGATCAAAACCATTACCCGAATCCCAAATCTCTAGAGAGAGCACATCATCTTTCAACTCCAAACGGAGTAGCACAGGGACTTCCGGCTGTTCCTTATGAGCATGGCGTACCACATTTGAATAAGCCTCAACTAGCGCCAGCCGCAATCGACTAGACTGCTTTGCCCAATCGACTTGATCCTCTAATTCTGCTTGAAGACAATCAAGGAGCCATGCTTCGACAACGTTGAGAAACTTTAAATCACTCGGAATTTTCAGCTCTGTACGCATAACCTTATGTCACCTCCAAAGACAAAATAGTTTGATCATCTTCCTGCTCAGCGTAGGTGGAGTCCGCAAAACGCGCTAGCAGTTCATGGAGGTCAAAATGATCTGGTTGTTCCGTGACAAGTTGCCACAATCCTTCTTGATTCAGCATTGAATTACGGCTCTGAAGGAGTTTGGATTCAGTCACAGTTGCTTCAGTAATACCATCACTGACGATTAATAACACATCTTTCGGTTTTAGGGTAATGACACCTGCCTCTGCTTGCCAGTCGGGCAAGATTCCAAGGGGCACACCTCTAGTTTTGAGGTAGGTCGGTTCGCTCTGGGGTGAGAGATTTTCGTGCGACCAGAGCATCGGGTAAATATGTCCCGCATTGGCGTATGTGAGGGTTTGTGTCGTTGGCTGGTAACGGGCAATCACCATGGTGATAAAACAATTACTGTTGAACAAATCATCGGCTAGGGCACGATTGAGATTGCTCATCATGACTTCAGGGTCTGCGGGTTTGGTTTGGCTGAGTTCTCGCCGCAACATCGAGAGGGCACTGGCCATAAACAAAGCAGCAGGCACACCTTTACCGGAGACATCACCGACGGCTAACCACACGTCGCCATTACTGTGGTGATAGGCTTCAAAAAAATCACCGCCGACTTCTCGTGCGGGTAGACAATAGCCTTGGACTTTTGCGGCTTCGAGCTGGGGTAGGGTCTGGGGTAGTAGATTGTACTGAATTTGCCGGGCGACTTCTAGTTCGGAACGTATTTTTTCGGCTTGCTGTTGGATGGTTTGATAAAGTTTGGTTTGGGCGATCGCCAACGCTGATTGTTCGACGACAGCACCCAGCAATTTGAGGTCATTTTCTGACCATGGATGTTTGTGGAGTTCGTGCCAAAAACTGAGAATCGCATGGGTCTTTTTTTTCCAGATGAGAGGCACTGCCAACTGGATCCAAGTTTGGTCAGAAACACATAATTCGAGCTGGCGATCGCCTGATTCTAGGGCCTTGAAAACAACACCTTCCGCTTCAATATTGTCCGGCAGAGCAACCGGATACACAAACTGTTCCGTTGGTAGCTTTTCACCCCAAGCTTCACCCTCCGTGACCGGATAGAGCACACCATAGTCCGCATCAAAACTTTCACCTAGTCGCTCGACAATAGTCTGTAAAGTACTTTGATAATCCAAAGACTCCCGAATAACGCGAATCAAAGTATTCACCAAAGCCTCTTGCCGCAAAGCCCGTTGCAGATGATTCGTCCGCTGCTTCAGCACCTTGTAGGTCTCTGCCGCCTGCTGAATCGCCAAGATCAAATCGTCCGGTTGCCATGGCTTTGTAATGTACTTAAACACCTTGCCAGAATTAATCGCCCCAACGAGATCATCCACATCGGTATAACCCGTCAGCAAAATTCTGATGGTATCGGGAAAACGATCAACCGTACGGCTAAGAAACTCTGTACCATTCATAATTGGCATCCGTTGGTCAGAGATAATGATTGCCATTTCCCCTTCCTGCTCAAGAATCTCCAACGCTTCCGGCGCACCAACAGCTCGGAAAACAATAAAGTCACGGCGAAAAGTCCGGTGGAGCAGATCGAGATTATCCATCTCATCATCTACGATCATCAGTTTGAGTTTTTGTGCCTTTGCGGGACTCATATGATTTTAAAATTCACAGGCTCTAGAGAATGGCCCGGCAAACTTTGCCTAAATTATTGAGGACAATACTGTGTCAAGTATTAGCCCACCAGACCAGAACGCAACGCACGTACAGCTGCTTGGGTACGGTCATCAGCACACAGCTTGTTGAGGATATTACGCACGTGGGTTTTCACTGTGCCAACCGTAATAAAGAGGCGTTCCGCAATTTCAGCATTACTACAACCATCCACGATCAGCTGTAATACCTCTAATTCTCGCTCTGTTAACGGCGAACTTTCGAGGAGTTGCTGGTCTTCCGGTGAAGTCGCTTGAATGGCCACAGTCGCCCCAGAAGCATCTTCAGTTGTTTGTACCTGACTGAGTACAATGCGGGCGATCGCCGGATCAATCCAGCTATTGCCAGAATAAGTCGTTTTTACCGCCTCGACTAAATGCTCAAACGTAATATCCTTCATACAATAAGAATCAGCCCCAGCCGCAAACGCCGCCAGAACAGCCTCTTCATCATCTTGAAGCGTCAAAATCAAAATTTTCGTTGGGACTTCTTGGGCATTCGGATTATCAATCTGCTTAAACGCACGCGTCAGCGCAATACCATCAATCTCTGGCAGACCAATATCAATAATCGCTAAATCAGGCACAGTTTCTTGTAAAAGTCTCAGACCCTCACTGCCATTACCAGCCTCCGCCAAGAGATCAATGTCATCACATTGCTTCAAAGAGGTGCGAAGACCAATCCGTGTCAAATCGTGGTCTTCAATGAGGACAACCCGAATCTTTTCCATTGCTTTCTGAATGATTTCCCCAAAATATAACATGATCGATATACATTTATATGAAACCACCGACTGATATCCCGCCACCCAACAAAAGACGTGTTACAACAATCTGTCATTCCTTCCACCCTGCTGCTGACTCTCCTTTTGATGGTGGGTTTGTTCTTTTTCATTCGTGCATCCACCAAAGATCGCACAGAACAACTCGAATTTATTGCCACCGAACCAGAAGAGTCAGTTTTTGAACGCTTGCAAAATCACTTCGAACAACGCGCTTACAAAATCATTAACATTGACGGCGTCAACAATGCAGTCACCTACGAAGGCTTCGTACCACCAAGTGGATTTCTCGCAGTCTTCCTTAGCTTGCTGACCGCCATTGGTCTTATCTGTATCGCGCTGGTTCTTGCCTTACTTTATCCCCCTATCGGTTTCGGCTTCCTTGCCCTTTGTTTGCTCGCACCAGCCACAGGCTTTATTTACTGGCGACGCGCTGGCAAAACCGAAAAAGTAGTTCTCCAGATCACGAAAGCAACACCTGTTACGGAAACACCCTCACAACTAATTACAGTGACTGCACACCGTGATGAATTAACTCAATTACGGCAAGTTGTCCCCTACAAACTCAACGAAGCATAATCCGGTCATTGGAAAATCAACAGCCGAGAGAATCACAGTCGAAGACTTGAAAGGTTGTCTTATTTGTTTTTGCAAAAAATGTCTTGATTAAAGTGAAGGCTCCGCAAGTATGCTCAGATCACTTCAACTTTTGCGGTGGCAACAATTATGGCTGTTTAAGGTGGAATTCAAACAAAAAAAATCTCAACCAGTTATTCGGTTGAGATAGAGTGAACAAGACTGTGGCATCGTTGCCAACTAGCGTCTTAGACCAAATTAATTACTGCAAAATAAATCACTTATCTATAAGCCTAGGCTTTGCTAGAAACCGCAACTTTCTCGGAAGATTCTTCTTCCATTGAGCTGACGATCATGCGCAGACTAGGGAAAAGGAAGTGATTTTCTTCAACATATTGAGCACCAAACAGTCCTTTTTCAGCCCAAAAGTAGCGATCTGTTGTGTGTTCATTTCGCTTAACTACCACTACTGCGGGAGGAGTGATGCCTTCGGCTGCGATATGTTTGCGAGCTGCTGTTACAGGTTTGTCTTCGCCGCTCTCGATGTTATATTGGGGGACGATCTCTAGGATCTTCCGTCCTTCCTGACGGCGACGGCTCTTGCGCTTACGTTTTCTTGCCAACCTGATACCTCCTTCTCTTCTAACTAAGCTCTCTGTAACTTGCGCTACAGAATCGCGAGCAGAGTATATCTGGAAAATCTCAAAAAAGTCAAGTAATCTTTAAAGATGCTTGAGAGTTTCACTAAGAGATATAGATTTTCGGGTTTTGCTAGTGCTATGGTCGTAGGCTTTTGCGAAAGAAAGCGCATTAAGGATTAAGTTTTATTATCTAAGATCGGCTTTGGGATAGATTGCTGAAATATGACGACGAGTTTAGGCTGTAAATCAGGTTTGCTTTTTACTGTTTAATTTAATTGCTGTTCATGACGACGTTTCCACAACTTTTATCTGTGAGTGCAGAGTTCTCGGCTTTATGCCAACAGCAACTACAGCTTTTGGCGCAAGGGATTGGTGCGGATTGGAGCATTTTGTATCTGGCTCAGCCGGATCGGCATGGTCAGGAGATGGATTTGACAGCGGTGGTTGCTTATCCGCCGAAATTTCTGCGGGAGAGTGCGGTTGGGGTCGGGTCTATGGACGAAGAAGAGATTGTGGCAGAGCTGGAGGATTTGTCTGTGCTTGGTGAGGCGATCGCCGACGAGTCTGGAACTGGTGATGCTGGCAAGGTGGAGCAGGAGGCTTCTACGGCGTTTCCTTTGTTGCATGAGGATTTGATTGTCGGGGTTTTGACAACGGGGCGACGGGATCGGGCTTGGCGATCGCCGGAAATTAATCAGATCGAATTAGTGACGCAGAGTTTGGCCTTGGCTTGTGTGCTGGATCAACAAAAAAGCTGGGCGACGCAACGGCTAAGTCAGCAACGGCATTTGCAAGAATTGGAGCAGGAGCATTTTCATGATTTGTTGCATCAGTTGCGCAATCCGACGATGGCAATTGGCACGTTTGGGAAGTTGTTGCTGAAGCGTTTAGAGGAGACTGATCGCAACCATTCGGCGGCTCAGGGGGTGGTACGGGAGAGCGATCGCCTGAAATCGATGCTGAGTGAATTTAGTGAAGAAGTGCATTATTTGGACGGACAGATCCAGACGATTACAGCGGGATCTACTTTGGCACTACCGCCTCAAAATGTTGCATCAGCGCCAGAATTGATGACGGAGAAGTCCGGGACAAAATCTGCTTCGTCGGTGGTGGAGCAAATGGATTTGGGTGAAGTGCTTGTGCCGATTGTGGCTTCGATGGCGGCGATCGCCACAGAAAAAAGATTATTACTCAATGCAGAGATTCCACCAAATCCGATGTTGGTGCTGGGCAATAGCCATGCCATCACAGAGGTGGTGACAAATTTGTTAGAAAATGCGATCAAATATACGCCAGCGAGCGGCCAGATTTTGTTAGAAGTACAGTCAAATGAACTTGGTGTCAGTGTGGCGGTACATGACACAGGCTATGGCATTCCAGCGGCAGATTTACACCATGTTTTTGAACGGCATTATCGGGGTGTACAGGCGCAAGGTGAGATTCACGGCACGGGTTTAGGGTTGGCGATCGCCCATGATTTAGTCGAGAAAATGGGCGGCGATTTAGAAGTCGATAGTCCGACGCTCGGCTTTCCCCAGACAGCACAATTTCCCGGCAGTACTTTTACCCTCTGGCTGAAAGCGGCGGAAACTAGCGAACCTTAGTTAATGCAAAGAGACGCGGAGATGAAGAGACACGGAGATGCGGAGATGAAGAGACACGGAGACAAGGGGACGCGGGGACACGGAGAAATTGAGATAAATGGAGATAGAGAGAAATGGCGCTAAAAGGAATAGGGTGAAATCTTAGTATTTTTTCAATCAAAATCTCTACTTCAAACCAAATCTCCCCATCACTCACTCTCCCCCTCCCCGTGTCGTCTCTTCAACCTCCCCGCGTCACCGTGTCAAATTTCACTTTTAGTTACTAATGCGAAGCTGCGAACCTTCTTTGTTTTTATAAACCTCAATGCGGCTCTGGAAGGCTTCTTTAAATTGGGGAATATGCGTAACAGCGAGAATACAGGCGAAATCATCGGCGATCGCATTAATCGCACCAATCAACCGCGCACAGCCTTCCGAATCCTGCGTCCCAAAACCTTCATCAATCACCAGCATTTGCAATGCCATGCCCGAACGGTGGGCGAGCAGTTTGGCCAGAGCAAGGCGGATCGAAAAATTGATCCGAAATGCTTCGCCGCCGGAATAGGTTTCGTAGGAGCGAGTGCCCTGCGTGTCAGCAATCACGATATCGAGCGTGTCGATTAATTTGGCGGCTTGTTTTTTAGAACCCTTGCGCGCTTTTTGGGTGAGAAATTGCACATGAAATTGGTTGCCTGTCAGTCGTGACAAGATTTGATTCGTTTCCGCTTCCAGTTGCGGCAGTGCATTTTCAATCATTAGGGTCTGGATGCCATTTTTGCCGAAAGCATTGCCCAACTCTTTATAAACGCGATATTGACGGCGCATCTCTTTCAGTTCGTCTTGGCTTTCGGCGTATTCTTCGGCTAAATCTTCGAGATATTGCAGCGATTGCCGCAGTTGTCCTTGGTGGGCGATCGTGTGATCTAGTTCTTGACGGCGGTGTTGAATCTGGGTTTCAAATTGATCAATCTCAGTGCTGTGGTCGGCAAATCCGGCGATCGCCGCTTCAATTTGCTGGAGCTGAGTTTCGATTTGCACAAAGTCTTGCTGGCAAACGGTTTGGGATTGGCGTAGTTCTGTTAGCCGACTTTCAAGCTGCGGTTGATGTGCTTGGGCTTGCTGCAATTCTTGGCGACGAAATTGCCACGCCTGAGCTGCACGAATATTTTGAATCAGGTTTTGGTGCTCGTTTTGGTCGTAATTTAAGGCCACAATTTGGGTGGCGATCGCCTCAATTTGATCCTGCAATGGCGAATGTTGGCGGAGTTGAGCCAATTGTAATTCCGTCTGTTCCAGCTGGCTCTGGAATTCCGGCTTTTGCAGTTGGAGCTTATCGAGACGATTCTGAGCATCATCAATTTTGCCTTGGCGAATCTCAGCCCAACGCCATTTTTTTTCATCTTCGCGGGCGATCGCATGGCTCCGTTCGTCATACTGCAATGTCTGCAATTGCTGTTGCACTTCCTTGAATTCTGCTTGCAAATCCTCCGCATAGGCTTCCAAATTCAGCGATCGCCCAAGGGTTTCAATCTCTACATCCAGTTTTTTGAGTGTCTTTTGAATGTCGTTATTGCGGTCTAATTCGGCTTCAACTTTAAAGAATTTTTGCTCATGCTCGCCATATTCAGCAAGGGCATTTTGGAGCTGTTCTAACTCTGTTTCAAATGCTTGAAGTTCCTGCTCGCACTGCAAAAGCTGTTCTTTTAGCCGCCAAATTTCAGCCTCTGTCGCAGTCTGTTTTTGCTGCGTTTTCGCGACGACGTGCTCGCGATGGTCGTGGTCCAAATCTTGGTCACAGAGCGGGCAAGTGGCGTCGGGAATTTGCAGTAAATTTAGTTTTTGTTGCAGCTCTTCCAATTGTTGATGGCAATTGCGCTGGCTTTCGTGGAGTCGCTCCCGCTGCTGGGCTTGCTCCAAGCGTTTATTGCGTACTCGATCTTGATAGGTTTTCTTTTTATCGAGGCTAACAAGTTGCTGATTCAGCGCTTGCAATTGTTTGCGCTGTTCTGGAATGGCCGCAATTTTTTGGCTGAGATTTTGGCGATCGCCCTCTAGAGATTCCAGCCGAACTTTCAGTTTTTCTGACGCTTGAAAAATTTGATTTTCCAGAGCTTGCCGTCGTTGTAATAATGGCGAAACTTGATGCTGCAAACTATCGAGGCGATTTAACGCTTCCCGTACTTGGTGCAATGTATCTAACGCCGTCGCAATTTTTGGGGCTTCCGCCACAATTTTCTGTAAGTCCTGCTCCTGTTGCGCCAAATCTTCAAGACGAGTTTGGTAACGGCGACTCTGAATTTTTAGATCACCTTCCTGCTGCTGGAGTTGTTGCTCCGCACCCTGTAACTGTTGCCGCAGATCTTGATACTGCGTGAATTTCAGCGCAAAAGCATCTTCCTCTTGTTGCAGCGTTTGCCAGCGTGCGTATTGAGTTTCAATTTCAGTGGCTTGCGCTAACAATGCAGTATTTTTTTCTAAATCTGTCTGCGATCGCCCGATGTCCGTTTCGAGCCGAGCATTTTCATCCTGACGCCGCTGTAAATTTTGTCGCTGCAACGTCAACTGCTGTTCCCAAGCCTGCCGCTGATTCGCCGTTTTTTGTAAGTTTGTCAGCGCCGCCTGATCTTGCTTTTGAGCTTGATTTAGCATTTTCAACGTTTGCTCTGCCAGACTTAATTCTTGATCAATTTCTGTCTTGCCCGCTAATTTTTCTTTATTTGGTTCTAAAGTTTGCTCCAAAGTATCCGCTCGAAATTTGTGCTCTTTTGCTTTCTCTTTCGCTTGCTGGGCCAGTACTTCATACTGTTCGAGCTTCAGCAAATTACCGAGAATTTCTTTGCGTTTGGCAGGTTTCGCCAACATAAATTCATCAGCCCGCCCCTGCCGCAAATAGGCCGAACTGATAAACGTGTCGTAGTCCAGCTTCAATTCCCGTACGATGTAATCTTGAGTGTCGCGCATCCCCTTGGTTGTGAGGGCAATAAAATCACCGGATTCTGAGCGTACTTGAAACTGCAACGCCGCTGCTTTCCCCCGCGATCGCATCCGAATAATTTTATAAACTTGCTGATTGTTTAAAAACTCAAAATCAACCCGCACATCTGTCTCGCCACTGTGGATCACATCGTCTGCTGCTGCTGTACGACTTTCACCCCAAATTGCCCAAGTGACGGCTTCTAACAAAGACGATTTGCCAGCGCCATTGGCTCCGCAGATACAGGCTGTGTGAAATCCGGCGAAATCGAGCGTTGCGTTGCGGTAGCTTAAAAAATTTTGGAGCGTTAGTTTGAGGGGAGTCATGGAGCAAGTGTCAGTATGCTTGAACTGAAGCGCGGTTCAAATCACCATGATATAGCGATCGCCGCGATCCTGCCCTTCCTTGAAACCCGGTGAAACCCGAAGTTTTCTGTAGACAGAACCAATCAGCAATTGGGTACTGTTATGATGGGCGCATCAATCTGCTCATTTTGGCAACGTTTTAAATCAATCTGCGGTCTACTCCCTTAAGCTCCTTTCTTTCCCTGAGATTGCTATGAAAAAGTCTTTATTCACCTCTTGTCTCGTCGGTATTTTGGCGATCGCCCCTGTGACGAGAGCAGAAAATCTCGACGATCTCAGCCAGCTACTATCCACCCGCACTTGCAACAATTGTGAGCTTACCGGAACGGGCCTTGTTAACGCCAAATTAGGTCGCGCGGTCATGCGAGGCACAGACTTTCGGCAAGCGAACTTGAGCCGTGCTGACTTGAGCTTGTCTGACCTACGAGGGGCAGATTTGAGGGGCGCATCACTATCGGGCGCCAATTTAGCTGGGGCAAATTTAGAAGGGGCCATGCTCGACGGGGCAGATTTGCGGGGAGCCTATTTATCCGGCGCAAATTTCACGAACACTTCTCTCAATACTTTTTACATCCATAGAGCAATTGGCCTACTCGAAGCGCCTGTTTCTGCTGAGCGATTGTATCAATGGGGCTTTATTGAAGGAGAAAGCAATAATTACCGGATGGCGATCGCCTATTACAATGCAGCCATTCAGCAACAGCCTAGTAACGGCGCAATCTATCTGTCGCGAGCAGTTGCCAGTCTCCGTTTAAAAGATTATGCAGCGGCCCGACAAGACGCAACTTCGGCACAAATGTTATTTGAAGGACAAGGGTCTACGGTTGGTGTAGATGCTAGCCAAAAACTGATGGAAGAAATTGAAATCACCCAAAATCCCGATACTAACTCCAACACCTTTGGTAGCGTTTTAGGTTCAGTGACATCTTTACTTTTGAGACTACTCTTTTAGATATTTGCTTAGTTTTTTACTAAGCAAAAGATTCATCGCTAATCTTTCTTGGTTTTCACTCATTTTTATCTCAATTTAACCTTCTAAAGATTTAGAAAATACAGCCTTTAGAAATCATCAAAGTTGATATCTTCCGTCTCTGCCAAATCAAAGTCAGTAGAACGAGCATCTTGTATTTCTGGATCGTTTTTTCTCGGTCTAACTGGTGGTTCTGAAGCAGGATTTACGGCAGAGATTTTGTCTTGAACTTGACGCTTAATACGACCGAGTAAGCCTTTTTCTTTTGGCAGAGCCGGAGGACGTCTTTGTTGCTGATTGCGAGAAGGTACTGCGGGCGATCGCCGGGATTTTTGGGGCGATCGCTGACGACGACGATTAGTATCTTCTTGATCCGCAGATTCATCCATTTGCTGCAAAGTATCATTACTCGTCATTGTTCGCCGAGCTTTCTGGCTATGGGTACTATTTTCAACCCGAGACAGAGACGATATTTTTCGTATTTGTGACTTTTCTGGAAAAAGATGCTTCACAAAAAAGTTAACTGTTTCTTGTTTCAGATAGCCTTTAAGTATTGCAATTTCACCAAACCGTAGAGGATTAACTCTCTGCTCTGCCAAAACATCATCGATTTGAGCCGCTGTAATTAATCTGGCTTCAAGGAAATATTGGCCAATATTTTCCTTTTTTGTTTGCTTTTTGCGCATTTCCCACAATAGTTCAAAAAAATCAACTGTTTCCTCAGAAATCCATCCTCGTAGAGCCAAGATTTCACTGATACGCATTTGTGGGTTGATTTTCTGATCATGTAGCGCAACTTGCACTTGAACTTCATTGAGAAGCCCTGCTTGGATCAATGTATCAGTAATATTGCTCATAAAATAATTTGTGGTGTTAAAGCAATTTAAAAATTTCGGTAGAGCACTTAGTAATGTACTGATATTTTCTTAATACGGATAATATCATCACCATTAATGCTGTCATGTTACCAGATCTTTTTTGAATAGTCTTTTTTCCAAATTGTGAACTTCTCGAAATAAGAAAATGAGTGAACACTAAAACAACATTATCAAAGCTTATTTAGCTAATCAAATTACTATTGCTTGTTTCAAGATTAGCAAGAAAAGGTTTGAGCAAAACTCATATTAATCATAAAAATTGACAACTGTACTTAATTATTTTCTTTCACTTACACTGCTATCAATAGAAGAAGTTTAGCAAAGTTATTTTACCTACATTTGTATCTAAACAAACAATGCCTTCATGAAGATCAGAGTCAAACTAGATGCTCATCTCTAACATTCTTTGGATAGGCTTGAGAGCGGCAGTAGAGGTTACTTCGGGCAGGGTAATTTCTGGAGTTTTGTTTTTCATAGCCAAATATAATTTTTCGAGGGTATTCAGACGCATATAAGGGCATTCGTTGCAGGCACAATTGCTAGTATTGGGCGCAGGAATAAACGTTTTGTTGGGGCTATCTTTTTCCATCTGGTGAATAATGCCCGGTTCTGTCGCCACGATAAACGTGTCGCTGTCGCTAGTCTGAGAATATTGCAGCAGAGCAGTGGTGGAGCCAATAAAATCGGCGTGGCTTAAGACCGGAGTTTCGCATTCGGGATGGGCCACAATTTCGGCAGTAGGATTTTTGACTTTGAGGTCTAGGATGAGTTTCTCGGAAAAGGTTTCGTGGACGATGCAACTGCCTTGCCACAGCAATAAATCGCGTCCGGTTTGCTCCATGACGTAACGTCCGAGGTTCTTGTCTGGAGCAAAGATGATGGGCTGGTCTGCGGGAATTTGCTGAACAATTTTAACGGCATTAGAGCTAGTGCAAATAATGTCGCTCATCGCCTTGATGTCGGCGGTGCAGTTGATGTAGGAAATGACGATATGGTCTGGATGCTGGGCTTTGAATTTGGCAAATTCGGCGGGCGGGCAACTGTCGGCGAGGGAACAGCCTGCTTCGAGGTCTGGGAGGAGAACGAGTTTATTGGGATTGAGAATTTTTGCGGTTTCTGCCATGAAGTGAACGCCTGCGAATACGATGACTTCTGCGTCGGTATCGGCGGCTTGGCGGGATAAACCGAGGGAATCACCGATATAGTCGGCGATGTCTTGGATGTCGGGTTCTTGGTAGTAGTGGGCGAGGATGACGGCGTTTAATTCTTGTTTGAGATCGGCGATCGCCGCAAAGAGATCATGAGGGATTGCGGGAGTGTCAGTGGGGCGAGCAGCAGTAAACATGGTGCAGAATTTAACCTTTTACCTTTCAAGTTTATCGACTTCGGCTGCCTTATGGTAATTCTTTCTGGGGCGATCGCCTGACGATGTTGTCTGAGTTACAAAATTAATTGGGCTTCGTCATTGAAAAATTGCCGATAAATTCCTTCTGTGATCAAAGAGGTGCTAATCATGTTTGCCAGAGCAATGGCGAAGAGAATCAAAATCTGATAGGAAGCGGCGTTGAGAGGATCGATGCCAGCAAGAACTTGTCCGGTGAACATGCCCGGTAAGCTGACTAGGCCGACCACCATCATTGAGTTGATAATCGGAATTAGACTCGCGCGAATGGCTTCAATGCGATACTGGGCGATCGCCTCTTTTGGCGTTGCTCCGAGACAAAGCTGGGTTTCGATCTCAAGGCGACTAGACTTAATTCGACTCCCAAGACGTTCTCCGGCGAGGGAAGCACTATTCATCGCATTACCCAGCATCATTCCCGCCAGCGGAATAAAATACTGTGGGTCATACCAAGGGTCTGGTTGGAGAATCAACAGTAACGAGTAGACGAGTGGCAGGCCGAAGCCGAGGAAAATTGACCCCCACATCAGCGGCAAGTTACCGAGTTCTTGGAGACGATTTTTGGCAGCGATCGCCGCAATGGTGAGCATCACCAAAACCAGTCCGATCACTGATACGGGATGCGCCAGCGCAAACACCCCTTCAAGTACATAACCGACCACAAGTAATTGCAAAATCGTGCGCCCGGTTGCCAGAATGAACTGGCCTTCTAGCTGTAATTTTTGCCACCGAGACAAGGCGATCGCCAACACAATCAAACCCAGTGCCCAGATTAGATCCGCCCCATCCAGTTGAATGAATTCACCCATGTGCCTTTTTTTTTGAACCCCCATCACCTATAACAGTTATATTTACGCTGAACCATTCGCACTGCCATCCATGAGCCAAATTCCCCCCGTTGATTTAGGGCGACAATATGCAACCATCGCTGAGGAGACAAATGCCGCTGTCCTCGATCTTCTCAGTTCTGGACGCTATATTGGCGGGGCGGCGGTTACCGACTTTGAAACGCATTTTGCAGAATATCACGGGACAAAATTTGCCGCTGGCTGCAACTCTGGCACTGATGCACTGTTCCTCGCACTCAAAGGGTTAGGCATTGGTAAAGGCGACGAAGTAATCACCTCCACATTTACCTTTATCGCTACCGCTGAAGCAATCTATCTGACCGGGGCAACTCCCGTTTTTGTTGATATCACAGCAGCGACATTTAACCTCGACCTTGATCAAGTTGCGGCGGCCATAACCTCCCGTACTAAAGCCGTAATTCCGGTGCATTTATTTGGGCAACCTGTCGATATGCAACGCCTCGGCGAAATTGCTAAGAAACACCAGTTATTGATCGTCGAAGATTGTGCTCAAGCGACTGGGGCGGCATGGGGCGGTAAAAAAGTGGGGGCGATCGCCGATGTAGGTTGCTTCAGTTTTTTCCCGACAAAAAATCTTGGCGGTTGCGGTGACGGCGGTGCAATTACGACGAATAACGCTGACCTGCTGGACGAGTTCACAATGCTGCGGGAGCATGGTTCAAAAATCCGTTATCAGCACGATGTGATGGGCGTCAATAGCCGTCTAGATGCACTGCAAGCCACTATTCTCGATATCAAATTGCGCCACCTTGACCACTGGAATCACCAAAGAACGGCGATCGCCCAGCGATACAGCACTCTCCTTGCCAACGTTGCAGGCATCCAGTTGCCCCAAGCTCCCGACGGCGGCATTCATGTCTGGAATCAATATACGATTCTCGTCCAAAACGGTCAGCGAGAGGCATTGCGCTCCAAACTGCAAGAAAAAGGCGTCAGTTCGATGGTGTATTACCCTAAACCTTTACATTTACAACCCGTTTTTAGTGATTTCGGGTATCAGTCTGGACAGTTTCCCGTCGCAGAAAAATGCTCTCATAAAGTTTTATCTTTGCCGATGTTTCCTGATTTGACTGAAGACGAACAATTGCAAGTTATCTCTACTGTGAAAAATTGTTTATAAGCCTTTAAAAGAGTAATTTAGAAAAATTTAAAGCTTTCTAGATTTAACTTTTATTTAGCTTTAAAGTACTTTTTGTAATAATCGATAAATAATCGTAAACAGAATAAATATTGCTACGACACCCGCACCCGCAAAGACGGCGATCGCCAGCATTGTCGTTACGGGGATACTTCCCCCAAAGAAAACTGCAAGCGCAGTAGAAATGACCCCGAAAATCAGGATTTCAGTCGTTTCAATTTGTTTGCGCAGAATCAAAAAGATTAAGCCACCCATCACAGCACCCCAGGCACCCATACCAAGACCGGCGCTCAAAAAATTGTTCGCGATGAAATAAACCAAAGTACCTTCAAAACCAACAAAAGCAGCCCCCACGATTTGCGAAACTAACGAAGCACTAGACGTTGTAGATGCAGGTTGAACTGCAACAGGCGGAGAAGAGATATGCGTAGAAGCTGATCCCGCTTTCCTTTTCGTTTTTTTTGGGGCTGATGGAGGTGGTGCTTGAATTTGTGTACCTTTTGCTGGCGCTGGAGTTCTCGGTTTTGGGGGCTGGGTTTTAAGCTGCTGTTGCGGTTGGGCTTGTAGGGCAGTTAGTGCTTCTTTCGCGGATTTTGGGCGATCGCCGGGTGCTGTTTCCAGCATGTGGTCTAACACTTTACCGAGCTTGTCACTAACCTTTGTAAACTTGCGCCACTGCCAAGCATTTGTGTAGCCATCAAACAAATCTTCCGGTGGTTCTCCAGTCAAAAGTACGATGCAAGTGACCGCTAGCGCGTAAAGATCAGTCGCCGGAAAAACCTGTGCGCCGCGCATCTGTTCCGGTGGTGCATAACCCGGTGAATAAATGCCTGTAGATCGTTGAGAAGGTGTCCCCGAACCAGCTCCCACTGCCACTTCTTTTACCGCTCCAAAATCCAGTAAATATAGCTTGCCATCGACCCGTTTCATAATATTTGATGGCTTAATATCGCGATGAATAGTGTCTTCATTGTGGACAAAATCCAACACACCCAACATTGAAATCAAAATTTCTGTGACTGTGGATTCTGGCAATTTACTTTCACGTTTGAGAATTTCTTCGAAGTCTTCCCCCTCGATATATTCCTGCACCAAATAAAAATATTGATTATTCCCTGAGCCTTGAGCATCCGGCACGATCAGCGGAAAAAAAGCAAACAGATCTGGTATTTGTTTGTGGCGATCGCCGATCCGTTCTAAAACATGCGCTTCCCGTTCAAAAAGTCCCTGCGCTAAAGCCAATTGCTCATCATCTAAATTACCAATCGGCTGAAATTGTTTCACCACACATTTACGCATCGTCGGTGTGTAGCGGTCGCTGGCCAGAAAAGCAGCTCCAAACCCCCCTTGCCCCAATAACTTTTCGGTAACATAGCGCCCACCGAGAATCAGATGCATACCGCAACTGGTGCAATATTTTTGCTGCGTTGTTTTTAGCCGAGTCGGATCATCGAGATCGTCAAAATGATTGCGGGGACTGGTACAGCCGGGACGGGTACAGAGGATCTCCATGCCAAGTTTTTTCGGTAAATACGGGGCTAAATTCTGACCCTAATCCTAGCAGAGAATCCTAGTAGAGTTCGTATTTCAGCAAGCGACACTCGATGCCGCCGTTATAGACCACAAAGCGTCGGGAAGCGCGCAAGCCCACTTTTTTCGCAAGCTCTGCATTGCCCGTGAGAATGTAGCCTGTCCAGCCCGCAAAGCGTTGTTTGAACATATCGCCAATAGTTTTGTACAGCAACTCTAGATCTTCGTCGCCACCGATGCGGATGCCGTAGGGCGGGTTACAAATAACAATGCCATGGTCGGCTGGGGCTTCGACTTCTTCCAATTGACGGCAGGCTAATTTGATGTGTTCGGCAACACCACAATTTTCGGCATTTGTCCAAGCTTGCTGAATCACCATTTCGTCGCGATCTTGTCCAATAATGGGCTGCTGGATGGTTTCTTTTGTGGCGTATTCGGCTTCATTGAGGAGGTCTTGCCACAGTTCTGCATCGAAGTCGGGCCAATGTTGGAAGCCAAAATCGCCTTGGAACAGTCCGGGGGCAAAATTCATGCTTTTTAATGCGGCTTCGATGACAAATGTGCCGGAACCGCAGAGGGGATCGACAAGGGCTAAATCGGGTGTCCATTCGGCGAGTTCGAGTAATCCGGCGGCGAAGTTTTCTTTGAGAGGGGCTTTACCCATGGCCGGACGGTAACCGCGTCTGTGCAGGCTATGGCCGGAACTGTCGAGGCTAATAATGCAACGGTTTTCGTGGATATGGGCGTTGATTAATACGTCTGGATCTTCGGTGTCAACACTGGAGCGATCGCCTGTTTGTTCTCGTTGTTGGTCGATGATGGCGTTTTTGACTTGGAGGGCGGTGAAATGACTGTGGTTAAGCTTTTTATTTTTGCCAGTGCAATTCACAGCGATGGTTTGGTGGGGGCTGACGTATTCTGACCAGTCGATGCTCTGCACCCCGCGATAGAGTTCTTTGACGGTAAAGGCTTTAATTTTTTTGACCTGTACCAAAATCCGAAAGGCAAGGCGTGACCAGAGATTCGCTTTATAAAGTAGACGGCGATCGCCCGAAAAATACACGCCACAATAATCGGGCTGGACATCAGTCGCCCCAAGGTTTTCTAATTCTTTTGCGGCCAATTCCTCAAGTCCTCGTGCCACGGTTGCAAAATATGACTGCATTATCTCTCGCCTGAAAATTCACTCCTTAGTTTAGTGGATCGGCGATCGCCTGTTTCCATAACAAAATTGCAATAAGACAAATTTTAGTAGCTAAGATTATTAACGAGCCTTAATTGCAACTGACCCATGAGCGGTATTGATCGCGACTTAATTTTAGATAAACAACATATCGCCAAGCATTTACCAGACACACCACAAGCACAACGCTTACTTCGGAAAGGGTTGCCGATCCATGTGTTTGACGATGAATCCACCATGGAGCGAGTGACAAAGGCTATTTTAGAAAAAGGTGAGTTCACGGGCATGATTCGTGGTTATGAGCGTTACGGACTCTTTTTTTCAAACTCGATTGGTTATCGCCTAACCGCGACAGGTTCAAAAACGTTGCTATTTTATGGAGAACTGAAGATCGATGCAAAAAATCAGTACCACGTTATCCCCCGCACTCGACCAAGCTGAAAATGCATGGGACTTTGTTGAAGTGTGGATTGATCCAATGTTGTTTCCGCCCAATGTTTTGTTGGTGCTCAGACATAGTTCTGGCAGTTATTGTGTTTATGATCCTGCTAAAGAAAACCAGCTTATTTTCTCTAGTAAAACCTATGAAGAAGTTCGGGATTGGCTTGCTGAAGATGAGTACGAACCTATCGAAGGTCGCTTACTTGCCTCAGAACTTTAAAGATTGCAAAATATGCCTGCATTCTTTCACCATCGTCTGAAAATTCATGTTTTACATAGTGGAGCGGCGATCGCCTACTAGACAGAAAAACGCTTCTTGATGCAAATAAATCTGACTCCAGTAACATATTAGAGATAGAGTTCATCTCCATTCTCTAGGGGAAATATCCATGACTATTGCAACACCCCCAGTTCTGCCCGATCAAACCCAAAGATTTGTATTCCCCGGCCGCCATAGCTGGGAAGATTTTAAAGCGATACAAACTGTGATGGGTCAGCAATCAGGTCTGCGCATCACCTATCTAGACGGAGTAATTGAATTAATGACCCTCGGTGAGCAGCACGAATCTATCAAAACAATAATTGGGTTTTTAATTGAGTTTTATCTATTTAATCAAAAGATAGAATTTTTTCCTGTTGGTAGTGCAACTCGTGAATCGAAAGAAAAATCCGTTTCTTTTGAGCCAGATGAATCCTATTATTTGGGCGAAAAAAAAGAACATCCAGATTTGGCGATTGAGGTAAATATCACCAGCGGTAGCCCCAAGAAACTCGAAAAATATCAGCGGTTAAATAGTCGGGAAGTTTGGATGTGGCAAGATGAAAAGTTTTCTATTTATACTCTAGGAGATGAAGGTTACGAGCAAGTCCAGACAAGCAGATTATTACCTCAACTAGATTTTGCTTTATTGGAAGAATGTATTTTGATGCCTTCACGGCTAGAAGCAATTCAAAAATTCACCAACGTATAGATAAATAGTTTTGAGATAAGGGGCGATCGCCCGAAAAATACACGCCACTGTTGCGAAATATGCCTGTGTCATTACGTCTTTGATAAAAATTCAGGTGAGATTTAGTCCGCCATCGGCAAGCAAAATTTCGCCAGTAATATAGTGGCTAAAAATTAGCATTGAGGACACTTGATCGATCTCTTCCGGTTGTGCGCCCCGACCTAGCGGCGATCGCCCACCCTTTAAACCAGTGAAGCTTGGCGATCAATATTCGTCGGGTATTGTTGAGCTAATTTGCATTTTAAATCGCTTTATTTTTGTGCAATATGCAGAACAACTTCAACTTTGCCCATTATTATTTGATGGCGCATTGTCATCATCTGCTGGTGAGCCAAGCCACTTTTCTAGCATTTTTAATAAACTTCTGATCTCAATCGGTTTCATCAAATAGTCACTCATGCCAGCTTGTAGACAGTCTTCGCGATCGCCCTTCATCGCATTAGCCGTCATCGCAATAATCGGCGTTTCCAGATACCTTTCCCCAGCTTCACCCGCGCGAATGCGTCGAGTTGCTTCGTAGCCATCCATCTCTGGCATCATGCAATCCATCACGATTAGCTCAAAGGGAAGGTCTGCTGGAGCGGCGATCAAACTTTCAATACAGGCTGCACCATCATCGACAAAACTACAGTTGAGACCAAACAGTTGTGTGACTTCTTCGAGGACAAATTGATTCATTTTATTGTCTTCGGCAAATAGCAGGGGTGCAGTGATCGAGCCGATTTTAAACTTTAGCTCTTGCAGATCTTCTGGTAAATCGGAGTCGAGTGAATTACTGGGTAATGAAATGTATTCGACGTCAGTGTCTTTTCTTTTACGTTCTTGTATTTTTACGTCTATCTGACTGAGAACCTGCCACAGTTCGTCGGGCGTAATCAGTTTGCTCAGGCATGATGCTAGTCCTAAGTTATTTAATGGTTTGCGATCGCAGCTCGAATTAATGGAGGTCATCATCACAACTGCAATATCCTGATAGCACGAGTCAAGCTGCAAACATTGACTAAATTCGACGCCATCCATGTCTGGCATTCGCTCATCTAGCAGGACTAAATCAAAGAGATTGTCCGCTTCTTCCTCACACAAATCGAAGGCGATCGCCCCACTAGCCGCCGGCATTGCCTTCAAGCCCCACTGCCTCAATTGCCGACACAAGATCTCCCGACGCGTCGCGTTGCCATCCACCACCAAAACATTCATCTCAGACAAATGCGGTAGCGGTAATAACACCTCCTCACTGGCGTCTAACAACACTGTAAATTCGAAACAACTCCCCTCGCCTAACTCACTTTCAACACTGATTATGCCGCCCATCCGCTCGCAAAGTTTCTGACTAATCGCCAAACCGAGTCCCGTACCGCCATATTTACGCGTCGCACCATTATCGAGCTGGGCAAATTCTGCGAATAATAAACCTAGATCATCAGCCGCAATGCCAATCCCCGTATCGATGATGGACGTTGTTAATCGCAATTGTTCGCCTTGGGGTTGTAAAGTCGCGCGAATCAAAATTTCACCTTCCGCCGTGAATTTAATCGCATTGTTAATAAGATTTGTCCAAATCTGCTGAATGCGGTTCGGGTCACCTTTCACTAGCGCGTGCGGCACATCCACCATATCCAAAATAAGCTGTAATCCTTTTTCTTCGGCGACCAAGGAAAATGTTTTTGTAAAAGCGCCTAGCTTTTCACGCAGATCAAAATTGATGCTTTGTATTCGAAGCTCGTCGGCTTCGATTTTGGAATAGTCGAGAATGTCATTGATTACGTTTAGAAGAATGTTGGCGCTCACTTTGGCGGTCTGAATCTGCGATCGCTGCTCTAAAGACAAATCGGACAATTCCATCAGTTGCAACATCCCCAAGACACCATTAATTGGGGTACGAATTTCATGGCTCATGTTGGCGAGAAATGTACTCTTGGCGCGGACTGCTCTTTCGGCTTTGTCTCTAGCCACGACTAAGGCTTGTTGGGTCTGTTTGAGATCGTTGATTGCGATCAGGGTGATTACGACGCCATTTATCGAATTGTCTTCTCGGAAGTAGGGCAAAATTCTTAATAACAGGTGATCGCCCGTTTTCATATTCGTCGCTTCCACTTCCTGAGCTTTGCCATCTTCCCCCACCTGCTGCACCAGCGTCATCAGATGCGAAATATCAAGCGAATTCACCAATTCCGAAAGCGGTCTGCCAATATCTGTAAACCGAACATTAAAGACCGTCGTAGCCGCAGGCGTATATTTGCGAATATTCAACTCATGATCAAGAAACACCACGCCAATATTGATACTGCGTAGTAAATTATCCATATCAGCACTCAGTTCTGTGAGCTGCTTAATTCGCGCTTGATTTTCACTATTGACCGTATACAGTTCTTCATTAACTGACTGCAATTCTTCATTCGTACTTTGCAACTCCTCATTCGAAGCTAAACCTTCTTCATTAGTCGCTTGTTGTTCCTCATTCGCAGTTTCTAGTTTTTCGATTGTTGCCTGTAGATTGTCACGGGTTTGTTGCAGTTCGTATTCCAGTTCACGTACCCGTTGAGAGAGATCTTGGTTGGGGTCAAAAACCAGATTTGTAATATTTTGGTTGGCTTTATCAGCCGGAATCGCCTCTAGTTCGAAGAGAACAATCATATTTTTTTCGCT
The DNA here is from genome assembly GCA_049644465.1 of Limnothrix sp. Lineage (GTDB taxonomy): Bacteria > Cyanobacteriota > Cyanobacteriia > Cyanobacteriales > MRBY01 > MRBY01. The sequence continues at coordinate 11,594 of JBARRZ010000035.1, read as the reverse complement.
AGACTCTGTTTCGCCCACAAAACCCACCCACAAATTGACACAATATTCTTTCAGTTCCGAGACTTGAATGTTGCTATAGATAACGGGTTCTTGATGACGTACGACTCGATGTAATGCCGTGCTGAGCGGTAATTTGAGGGACGGCAAAACAATCTCAAGGATGTTGACATTAATTTCACCGAGGGCGAATTCGAGGAGATTAGCGGTGTTAAGAAAGATATGTTGTGTCTGGTAATTGGCATTAACAAGGACACAAGTGCTGGCGAGAGCACCAAAACGAAGTTTAAAAACGGAGGCTAACAGGTGATCGTATTGAGATTGGTTTGCTTTGATCGGTCGAAGAACCTCGATGGGCTGGATCATTCGCGATCGATTCATTTCGTTGATGGGCAATTGTATATTTTGGCGTTTTTGATAGAACTTCCAGAGTAGGTTAAGAGAATTAAAAGCGTAATCAAGGCTGCCCAAACTTTCTGAGGGGCCTAAAATCAAGGCGCGATTGGGGGCAAGGGAAAAGTGCAGTAATTTAATGACTTGTTCTTGTAGGGAGGGTTGCAAATAAATCAGCATATTGCGACAACTGACGAGATGCATGTGAGAAAAGCCGGGATTTTTGGTGAGGTCGTGGGAGGCAAAGATGACTTGGGAGCGGATCGATTTTTTGATTGTGTATTCTTTGTCGGTGATGTTGAAGTATTTTTCGAGGTGGGTCGGGCTAATGTTGTTTGTGATAATTGCGCTATAGGTACCACGGGAGGCGATCGCCAGCGCTTCTTGGTCAATGTCGGTCGCGAATAATTTGATTAAGTGCGGAGATTTTAACTTTTCCATCACTTCAGTCACGGCGATCGCCATCGAATAAGCCTCCTCTCCAGTCGAACAAGCAGCCACCCAAATTCGCAACGGCTGATCCGGCTCCAACCGCTCAATCAAAGGCGGCAACACTTCCGTTTGCAACAACGCCCACATCTTCGCATCCCGAAAAAAGCGCGTCGAACCAATCAACAAATCTTGCCGCAAATTTTTGACCTCAGCCGGCGTCTCCTGAATATAGGCAATATATTTTTCCACACCAACAATATGCGACAACAACAGCCGATGGATGATGCGACGATTAAGAGTGCCCGGCTTGTAACGCGAAAAATCAACCCCCTCTTGCGTCTGCAAAATATCCAAAATTTGCGCAAGCTGTTGAGGCTGCAAAATCGGATCTGTGCTCGTAATCTCAGCCGCTTGAGTGGACGCATAATGCACAATATCGGCGATCGCCTGCGCCAGATCCGTCGGCGACAAAATCTCATCTACCAGCCCAGAACTAATCGGATTCGTCGGCATCGCATCAAATTGCGCCGTATCTTTCGACTGCACCAACGCAACCCCACCGACTCGACTAATATCTTTCAAACCCTCCGTACCATCCTTACCCGTTCCCGACAGCAAAATGCCAATCGCTCGATTATTTTTTTCCTTAGCCAAACTACTAAAAAAATGATTAATTGGATAATCCGTAGCCCGATCTGTACATTGCTCTAGCACCAACCTTTGACCAACCAGACTCACCATAAAGCCAATCGGCAATACATAAACATGATTTAGCTGTAATTCAATGCCATCTTCAATTACCGAAACAGGCAGCACAGTCCGACGTTGCAGCAGTTCCACCATCAAACTACGAAAATCTGGCGACAAATGTTGAACCACCACGAAAGTAGTATTTGGCTCAGGAGGTAAGCCTGAAAAAAAATCTTCTAATGCCTGCAAACCACCCGCAGAAGCACCAATACCAACGATGAAATGTGCTGCCAAAATTTTTTCCGTTTGTAGAGGCAATGAATTAATATTATTTTTTTCAGGCATTATGTGGCATTTATGTTGCTATATTAATTAGCGTAGATGCAGTCTAGAAAACCACTAATTTCTTTAGGATTTAATAGGTTTTTCGTTATATATATATATCAAAATTAATAGAAGTATCTTCTCAAAAATTGTAGAGCGATCTACTAACTACTTTTGTTATGAAGATTGCTCAGAACTTTATTACTCTGCTAGATAAAGAAAAACTCGCTTTGATCTTTTCAAGATACTTTTGAGTTCAAATGAAGTAAAGAGAAGCCTAAGCGAAATAAAAGCTACTTTTGACTGGATAAGCAGATGGCCAACCTCAAGTACTGCGCCATCTTGAATTGCTCAAATTTACTCTGCCAATTCTTTTAATTCGGCAAAACGTAATTTCGCCGAACGAGCGCGCGGATTTTGATCAATTTCTGCTTCTGTTGCCGTGATCGGTTTTTTCGTTAAAACTCGCAGTAGATCATGACCACGAAATGTGTTTTTCACGATGCGATCTTCAAGACTATGAAAACTAATAATGCCAATTTTGCCGCCCGGGTTCAGCCACTGGGGTGCTTTTTCCAATAAACCTTTTAGCGCATCTAGCTCTCCATTGACCGCAATGCGTAATGCCTGAAAAACCTTTGTTGCCGGGTGTAGACGACCTTTGCGAGCCTTGGGGTGGTAGGTATAAAAAACGATTTCTTCTAGCTCTTTTGTCGTGGTAATCGGTCTTTTATCGACAATTTTTTTCGCAATTTTGCGAGACAAACGCTCTTCGCCATACTCATAAAAAATATCGGACAAAGTCTTTTCATCAGAGCGATTCACAATATCTGCGGCAGACAACTTTTGCCGTTGATCCATGCGCATATCTAGCGGTGCATCCATTCGAAAACTAAAGCCGCGATCGCCCTGATCAAACTGTGCCGAACTCACGCCCAAATCCGCGATAATCCCATCAAATTTCTGTTGCATCGGCTGAAACTCCGCGAAATTACTCCGCACAATCGTCAGCCTGTCCGCAAAATCCTTGAGTCGTTCTGAAGCAGCGGCGATCGCCATCCCATCCCGATCCACTCCCGTCACCCGCACATCAGGCAAAGCTTGTAGGATTGCTTCCGTATGACCACCACCACCCAGCGTCACATCCAAATAATGCCCACCAGACTTGATGCCCAGTCCACCGACCAGCTCATCCCGCAATACCGAAACATGCACAAACTCTTCAGCCATAAACTCCCATCAAAAAAAAGAAAGCCCCCCTAATCCTAGAGGAACTGGTATCTAAAAACTGAAAACTGATATCTGAAATTACATACCCATAATCTCGTAACCAGAATCCACATAAATAATCTGACCCGTAATACCACTCGCCATGTCACTACTCAAGAAAGTCGCCGTATTACCCACCTCAGTCTGAGTCACAGTCCGACGCAAAGGCGCAGTCGCTTCCACATGGTGAATCATATCCAAAATGCCACCCACTGCCGAAGAAGCCAAAGTTCGAATAGGGCCGGCCGAAATCCCATTTACCCGAATATTACTAGGGCCAAGATCCGCCGCCAGATAACGCACACTCATCTCAAGCGCCGCCTTCGCCACACCCATGACGTTGTAGTTAGGAATAACCTTCACGCCACCAAGATAGGTCATGGTGACAATCGAACCACCCTCAGTCATCACCGTCTTCGCACCACGAGCCAAACGCGTTAGAGAATAAGAACTAATATCAAGAGCAGTATTAAAGCCGCTGCGAGAAGTTTCATTAAAATCACCCGTTAGATCTTCACGATTGGCAAACGCCAAACAATGGATCAAAATATCGAGCTTGCCCCACTCTTTTTTAACCGCTTCAAACACTTGATCAACTTGCTCGTCATCTTGCACATTACAAGGCAGGAATAGAGAAGGATTTAGAGACTCAGTTAATTTGCCTACTTTTTTTTCAAAACGCCCTTTATCATCAGGAAGGTACGTCACGCCAATATTCGCACCCGCAGCATGAAGCTGTTGGGCAATGCCCCAAGCAATAGACTTGTTATTGGCAATACCTGTTACAAGGGCATTTTTTCCAGTTAGATCAAGCATATATGTTCTCAAGTTGTACAATTCAAAACAAGCCAGCGTCGATTATCTTCGCTTCATGAAGACCATCTAGCAATTGTGATTTTGTGGCAAGTTAGCGCGAATTTTCTCAAAGTTGCGTAATAAATTGCTTGAAAATCTGTGCTTATTTTGAAACAAAAAGTACAAAATACTATACCAGAGTGAGATTTAGTTAAGAGAATTCTTGACCCTAATAAGTCGTATAGCACGCGGCCTTTTCTCCTCTTGGGTTATCCTTCCAGCTGTGAATCCATGATCTATAACTCTGATATCAGTCAAAACGACGTTTATTCGAACCAAACTACTGAGTCTCCTGTGAATCAAATTACTGATCTTGCTACGGCATTTCGCCAGTTTCATAGTGGTCCTTTTCCGCCTGTTGTTGAGAATTATGACCGGGGTAAAACGATTTTCTTTCCGGGGGATCCGGCTGAGCGGGTTTATTTTCTGTTGAAGGGGGCGGTGCGCCTGTCGCGAGTCTATGAGGCTGGTGAAGAGATTACGGTGGCATTGCTGCGAGAAAATAGTGTGTTTGGGGTTTTGTCTCTATTGACGGGACAGAAGTCGGATCGTTTTTATCATGCGGTGGCCTTTACGCCGGTGGAGTTGCTGTCGGCACCAATTGAGCAGGTGCAGAAGGCATTGCAAGAGCATCCTGATCTTTCGATGTTGATGTTGCGGGGTTTATCTTCGCGGATCTTGCAGACGGAGATGATGATTGAGACTTTGGCGCACCGGGATATGGGTTCGCGTTTGGTGAGTTTTTTGTTAATTCTCTGTCGTGATTTTGGTGTGCCGACGGATGAGGGGATTCGGGTTGATCTGAAGTTGTCTCATCAGGCGATCGCCGAAGCGATTGGGTCAACGCGAGTCACAGTGACGCGGTTGTTGGGTGAACTACGCGAAAAGAACATGATTTCGATCTACAAGAAAAAAATCACGGTGCACGATCCAGTTAATCTGAGCCAACAGTTCGCTTAACGCTAAAGTGGTAACGGTTCTTTGTTTTTTTGGGCGTGAGTGTTCCTTTGCCATTAGATGACTAGTGCATTCGTACTGATTTTTTCGGTTTTAATCCTCGGCGGGATTCTTGCGGCTTTGGGCGATCGCCTAGGGACAAAAGTCGGCAAGGCGAGGTTAAGCCTATTTAATCTGCGCCCAAAACAGACGGCGATTGTGGTCACAGTAATTACGGGTATCGTGATTGCAGCGAGTACGTTGGGATTACTATTCGGCTTGAGTAAGTCGTTGCGTCAAGGAGTATTCCAGCTTGATCAGATTTTGGCGAAACGTCGTCAAGAACTGATGGATGTGACGGCGGCGAAGGAAGAAACGGAAAAGCAGCTCAAGATAGCAAAGCGAAATCAATCGACAGCTCAACGGGAGCTAAAAGAAACAGAGACGAAATTTGCGGCGGCTCAAACTGAACTAGATGCTTTTAAAAGCCAAGCGACAGAGCTACGCCAAGAAATTGGTGTTTTGGATGAAGAGCAACAGCAACTAAGACAACAGCGGGATGGTTTGGCGGCTCAGAGTAAAGTTTTGCAGGCGCGTAGCGAAGAATTGCAAGCGCGCAGTGAAGAGTTGCAGGGACAGGTTGGCGAACAAAATGAAATTATCGAAGAACGTTCTGAGCAAATTGAGTCTTTGAAAACGCAGCAAAACCGCCTACAGCAAGAGATTGGCACTCGTGACCAAATTATTGCCAGCTTAGACGGGGCGATCGCCGAGAAAGATCAAGTGTTGACCGGGCTAGAAGATCAGACGCTCCGATTAGAAGAGCAGATCGATATTCTCGAAGCTAACTATATTAATTTCCGCAGCGGTAATGTTGCCCTCACGACAGGCCAAGTACTCGCATTTGGTGTGGTTAGAATTGTTGACAACAAAGTGGCCAATCAGGCCGTAGACCAATTGTTGCGGGAGGCTAACCGGAATGCCATTGTGGCGACCCGTGGCCTCGATTCTGACTTTGATGAACCTGTTGTACAGATTACCAACACCCAAGTACAGCAAATCGTTGACCAGATTGCGGATGGTCGTGATTATGTGGTGCGTTTGCTCTCGGCAGGTAACTACATACAGGGTGAAGGAGAAGTACAAGTTTTTCCAGATGCGGTGCTGAATGAAAAACTCATTGATGCGGGTGAAGTGATTGCAGCGCTGTCCCTAGAAGATCTCAGTGTTCAGAATCCAACAGCAGCGAGACGGCCGGTTGATTTTTTATTACGAGCAGCACAGTTCCGAGCGCGACGTGCGGGGATCTTGGGAGATATTCAGGTAGAGGACGGCGATTTAAGTCACATTGTTGAGTTTGTGGAGGCAATCAATCAGTCGCCTGTAAGGGTTACTGAAATTAGGGCGATCGCCATCCAAGATGCCTACAATGCGGGGCCATTGCGATTAGAATTAGTGGCCATCGGTAACGGTAAGATAATATTCAGATCATAACGGGGGCACCATGACCGTCTATTTAGGATTTGATCCGGGCCGAGACAAATGTGGCATTGCAGTCGTCGATTCGCAAAAAAATATCTTGCATCACGAAGTCGCCGTTTCTGAAACTGTGCTGGAGACGGTCGGCCATCTCTGCGAAAAACATGATGTCTCACTAATTATTTTAGGGAACCAAACGACAGCCCAGCAGTGGCAACAGAAGCTACAGCAAAACATTTCTCCACCGTTGGCGATCGCCCTAATTAATGAGCGCAACAGTAGCCTTGAAGCCCGTGGCCGTTACTGGGAGATGTATCCGCCGAGCTTTACCCAGAAGTTATTACCCAAAGGGATGCGATTACCGCCCCGACCCATCGATGACCTTGTTGCCATTATTTTGATTGAGCGCTATTTGGCATCGATTGAACCGTAGAATTTAGCGATTATCTTAAAGTTCCAAAGCCAAATTTTTATAATGAAGAAACTTGCCATTACTTTGATGTTTGTTGGGCTGGCGATCGCCGGATGCAATTCCACCGAAAAAGAATCAGCTAGCGAGACTACCGCCTCCCAAGTCGAAGCAGAAGAAGCCGTTACAGCCGTCACGAAAGAAGGTCTCGTTCAAGCCAAGTTTCCCGTAGGTTGGTACGACAATCCCGACGAGCATCCCTACGATCTGCAATATTTCTCCGGTGATCAGCGCACCAATACAGGCATCTTTGTTTACAATCGCAGCGACTTTGCCTCAGATATGAAAGCTGCGGATGTTTTGAATCTACAGATCGAAGATTTGAATTCCAAGCGAGAGAATTTTGTTGTAGTTGAGCCAGAAAATACAGCTAAGTTTGCCGACAAAAAAATCACAACCGCAACTTATTCGGGCGACAAAGATCAGTCTAAATTCAATTACAAATTCTCAGTTGTTGAATTTACAGAATATCCAGACGTATTAGCCATTGCCTTGCAAGTCACTTTTCCCAGCGAGTGGGAACAAAAACAGCCTGTCTTGATGGAAATTCTAGAATCCTTTGAAGTGATCCCCCCTGCCCCTGCAGAGGCAGAATCAGAAACACCGGAGTAGAGCACTTTTCAATGTGAGTTCGGGACAAAATGCCTAGAGAAAAGGAGACTCGGAGAAAGGGAGACTCGGAGACAAAGAGATAGGGTGAAACGAATATTTATTTGGCCAACATTTATTCAACCAAAACTTTTGCTGTAAGGAAATCTCCCCATCACTAGCTCTCCCCTTCTCCGTGTCCTCATTTCTCGCTTTACGGATCTCAAACCCAGATTATTTAGCGGTAACTTTCGTCTTTTGCGCTTGGGCTTGAGACAGTAGCGATTCGGCAAAAGAGACAGCATCCTCGGCGGCATGACCACCCGTAAGTTGGGCTAATTCGTCACGGCGGGTTTGGTGTTGCTGGAGCTGTTCAACGGTGACGATGGTGCGTGGTTCTTTACCCTGCTGTTTGGTTTTGACGACTTGTTTGGCGACTCGGAAATGAGCATCGGCCATCGCTGCGACAAGGGGTTGGTGGGTGACGCACAGTATTTGGTGAAACTGACTAAGCTGATGTAATTTTGTGGCGATCGCCTGCGCAACTTTTCCAGAAACCCCGGCATCGATTTCATCAAACACTAGCGTTTTCACAAGGCTATTTTGTTGCGTAAAACAAGCTTTAAGCGCGAGCAAAAAGCGACTCATTTCACCACCAGACGCAATCTCTGAAAGGGGTTGTACCGCTTCGCCGGGGTTAGGGCTGAAGTAAAAAGTGACAAGATCTGCACCGGTTGCTGTGGGTTTGGCTGGGGTGAGGCGACATTCAAAAATCACTTTGTCCATGGCCAGGGGTTTTAATTCCTTGACCAATTGTTTTTCGAGTTTTGTCGCGGCTTTTTGGCGTAATGCGGTCAGGGTTTCGCACAGGTCGGTGAGGTGCTGTAGTTTGATTTCGACGGCTTGTTCTAATTCCTCCATCGATTTGCCACCGCCCGTCAATTCTTCTAGTTCGGTCTGTAATTTGTCACGATAGGCGATCGCCTCAGAGAGGGGCGCACCATATTTACGGCAAATTTGTTTGAGGATACGAATACGTTCTTCGATCTGCGCGAGATGTTCTGGATCGGTTTCGAGTTTGTCGCCGTAGGTACTAATTTGGTGACCCGCTTCCACAACTTCTGTAAAAGCATTGCGCACCATGTCCAGCACACTTTCTAAATGCGGATCGTATTCGACCATTTCTTTGAGTAAATTTTCTGCATCGCCCAACAAATCTGCCGCTGCCGGACTGTCGCCACCATCATTTTGATACAGCAATTGATTGGTCTGATAACTAAGCTGCTGCAATTCCACCACATGGGACAGGCGATCGCCCTCATATTTCAAATCATCCAGTTCACTAGGTTCCACAAGCGCTGCCTCGTTTAGCTCTTGCAATTGATATTTGATCAAATCCAATCGCTGCAACCGTTCTTGCTCAGAAGTACGCCGTTTATCCACCAGCTTTTTCGCGGCCAAATAAACACCATGCGCTGCGGCGATCGCCACCAATTGTTTCTGTAACTTTGCCCCGCCATAACTATCAAGCAACGTCCGCTGCCGTTCCGGGATCATCAGCTCAACCGTTTGACCCTGCGCCGTAATTTCGACTAAATATTGCCGCAGCTCGCCCATCAACTGCTGATTCATTACCACGCCATTCACCCGACTTCGAGAACGCAGCGCGCTTTTCTTGCCCACCGTCAATTCACGACTACATACAACCGTGTCGTCTTCTAACAGCTCAATCTCTTGCCGCTCTAGCCATTGACGGATCGGAGGCGTGATCGAAAAAGTAGCCTCAATTTGCGCGCGATCGCCACCAGCCCTAACCATGCGTGCATTCGCCTTACCGCCCAATACCAAATCGAGCGCATCCAAAATAATCGACTTCCCCGCGCCCGTCTCACCCGTCAGCACCATCAAACCACTGTGCCAATCCAGCTCAAGCTGATCAATTAGAGCAAAATTTTCAATACGCAGCAGACACAGCATAAATTCTTGAAGAAACCGAAAAGATCATTAGATGCTTATTATGCCTGAATTTTTAAGCAAGAGCGGCAGACGAGCCCTCAGAAATTCGATAGACACTTCTTCTTAATTGATGGCCCCGTAAATTACTGCATCTCAATCAGCCCGTGTAAAAAAGCACTCTATTTCGTCGCGAACTTTACACCATTTCCAGCAAATTTCGGCACAGTAGAAACAGCCAAGTGTTTTTGCTAAATTGACATTGTGTATTTTTCACACTACAATAGATAGTGTAGATTAAACGTGCTCAAGAACTGGAGATTTAACCGATGACTACTCGTTCGTTATTACCACTGCCAACTTATTTTGATCCGCAGACTGTTGGGGAAGTATGGCGTGTGCCTTATCTAGAGCGGGCGGCGGCGGCTGAAGCTTGGGCCAAACAACATCAAATCAAACCAGCCGCAACAGACAAAAAGCGTATTTGCTTGATGGCGATCGATGTGCAAAATACCTTCTGTATTCCGGGTTTTGAGCTGTTTGTCGGTGGTCAGTCGGGGACTGGGGCTGTGGCAGATAATGTGCGTTTGTGTGAATTTATCTATCGCAATCTTGATGTGATTACTGAGCTAGCGCCAACAATGGATACGCATACGGCGATGCAAATTTTCCACCCGATTTTTTGGGTAAATGATGCGGGCGACCATCCGCAACCTGCCAGCACAATCATGTTCGAAGAGGTAAAAAAGGGAACGTGGAAAGTGAATCCGGCGATCGCCTACAGCCTCAGTAAAGGCAATTATGTGGGGCTACAACAATTTGCGTTGCACTACACCGAAAAGCTCAGCGAAGATGGCAAATATCCCCTAACTATTTGGCCTTATCACTCAATGGTCGGCGGTATTGGTCATGCGTTGGTGTCGGCAGTGGAAGAAGCGATGTTTTTTCATAATATTGCTCGCCATAGTCAAACGAATTTTGAGATTAAAGGTGGCAATCCGCTGACGGAGAATTATTCAGTATTACGGCCTGAAGTTTTGAAGGACAATCAAGGTCGGCCAATTGCGCAGAAAAATACGCGATTTTTACAGAAGTTGCTTAATTTCGATGCGGTGATTATTGCAGGGCAGGCGAAAAGTCACTGTGTGGCGTGGACGATTGATGATTTGTTGGCGGAGATTTTGACCCAAGATCCGAACCTCGCGCAGAAGGTTTATTTGCTGGAAGATTGCACTTCTCCGGTGGTGATTCCCGGTGTGGTGGACTTTACCCCTCAAGCGGATGCGGCGTTTGAACGATTTGCGAAAGCTGGCATGAATATTGTGCAGTCTACTCAGGCGATCGCCGACTTTCCCGGTCTAGCTCTTTAGGCGCAATTTTCTCCAGACCTTAATTGAATTGTGTACAATCAAGCCAAATTGGAAACCTCTCTTACAATTAAGAGATAAGCAAAAGTACGCAGGCGAAAAATAAGGGCATGGCAACGGAAAAGACAGCAGCTGACGCATCTTTATCAGAACGAGAAATTCAAATTGTTGATCTTGTGGCAGCGGGTCTCACCAATCACGAAATTGCCAAACGGCTAGAGATCAGTAAACGCACGGTAGATAATCACATTAGTAATATTTTGACTAAAACATCGACAGAAAACCGTGTGTCGCTTGTGCGCTGGGCGTTGCAATGGGGTAAGGTTTGTCTCGACAAGGTCAATTGCTGTACGCTACCAAACGACTCGGCGATCGCCGAATAACGATGTTGCGACGTTGGGGGATTATCGGCTTTTGTTTTCTGATTACCGCCTGCCAAAATCAGAATTTTGTTACCCCGCCTCCCGATGCCCTCGGCAATAATCTCAACAGCATCCACAGCGAAAAAAATCCTCGCTTGTCCGACGATGGTCGTTATCTTGTTTTTAGTAGCGATCGCCGTCAGCAGCGCCGCATTTTTTTGTACGATTTGTCCCAGCGCAAACTACTGCCATTACCGGGATTAAATCAGCCTAGGGTTTTCTACGATCAGCCTGATATCAGCCGCAACGGTCGCTACTTGGTCTACACTTCCGAGCAAGAGGGCAAGACCGATGTGTTTCTCTATGATCGCCAAACTTTCCAGAGTCGAAATTTAACAAAAACCTATGTCGGTCAGGTGCGAAATCCTACCGTCAGCGGCGATGGTCGTTGGATTGCGTTTGAGGGCGATCGCACGGGGC
>JBARRZ010000034.1:0-9308 GCA_049644465.1 Limnothrix sp. | reverse complement strand
CGGCCGTCTCGGCACGGTGAACAAGGGGAATCACAATAAAATTATTTACTAGCCAATCATTCATTTCGATCCCAGCCGTCTGACGTTTTGCTGGATCGAGTTCCTTCGCTGTCGATCGCCAAAGTGCATCATATTCCGTGCTGCAATAACGAGCATAATTATCACCCGTCCAGCTATTCGCTTGCGTGGGAATTTCGTCGCAAGTATAACGCTTGAGGTAGGGCAGCGGGTCAGGATTCGTATTGCCTGTCGTAAACATTTGCAAGTCAGCGGTAAATCGTTCAGTTGTGTCTGCATTCGCCGGATCGCCAGAGAAAAAGACGCTGGCATCAATACTTTTTAGTTCTACGCCAATGCCGATTTGCTCTAGGGTTTGTTTGGCGATCGCCTGAGTTTTTTGCCGCAGCGGATTAACCGACGTCTGGAAACGGATTTGCATCTCCACCCCGTCTTTGTCCCGCGTCCCATCACCGTTGCTATCAACCCAACCCGCCTCATCCAACAGCGCATTAGCTTGATCGAGATCAAATTCATAGCTCGTATTCGCTGACACATATTCCGCTGGATTTAGCACAAAATTACTTGTCGCCTCACCCGTCACCCCGTAGAGCTGCGTCGTAATCGTGTCGCGGTCAATTGCTGTGGCGATCGCCTGTCGCACTAGTGGATCCGTGAGAAAAGGATGCGGAAACTCAAGACTAGACCGTTCGCCCTCAGCCGTCTCCTGATTTGGATCCGTGAAATTCAAAATAATCCGCTCACTCAAAGACCCAAAATTACTAGCAACTTGCCCCTGTCCCCCCTGACTCAACTCCTCCAGAATTTTCGCCTCAACCTGCAAGTTGTACGCAAAATCAGCCTCTCCTGTTTGCAATACCGCCCGCGCCGCCGAAGTCGCATCACCACCGCCTTTTAGTTCAATCCGTTCAAAACCGACCGTCTCAGCGTCCCGAAAATTGGGGTTTTTCTCATAAATGACAACATCACCCGGTTTAAACTCGACGACTCGATAAGGCCCCGTACCAACTGGAATCAAATTCGCAGGAGCAGTCCGAGCTTTTTCGCCCTGATAATCTTCAAAATGATGCTGCGGCAAAATCAAACTTTCCGAGCCGACAAACACCCCAAACCAAGCAGGTGTGACCTCTTTAAACGTAACCTTGACCGTATAATCATCAATCGCCTCAACCGCCTCTACCCCTTCAAAAATTCCTAAACTCGTCGCACCCGCATCAGGATTACTCGCAAACTCATAGGTAAACACCACATCCGCCGCCGTAAATGGCTCACCATCCGACCATTTCACACTTTTTTTGAGCTGCCATGTGACCGACAAACCATCCGCACTCACGCCGCCATTTTCTACTGTCGGAATCTCTGCGGCGAGTACAGGCGTCAATTCACTATTTTCATTAAACGTAGCGAGTGGTTCGAGGGTAATGCGGCTCGCTTCCCAATCTTTAAAGCCCGTTGAGAGATGGGAATTGAGAATGGTTGGCGCTTGCCAGTAAAGCAGTTTCAGAGTCTCCCCGTTATCCTGCGTTGCCGATGATCCGTCTGGGATTTGTGCAGAATCAGGTTGCGGATTGCACGCTGTCAAACCAACTAAAGCGAGCAGAGATAGACCAGCACAGGCACGAGAGGCTATGGACATGGGCAGTAAAATCCGGGTGACGTTTGGGATAAATTTTAGCGGATGCTGGATCGACAGTTCGTTTAAGCCTTCGGTGCAACGACAGTATTTTCTAATTCCCCAATGCCTTCAATCTCAATTCGAATGCGATCGCCCACCTTCACCGCCCCGACACCCGCTGGCGTCCCCGTAAGGATTACATCACCCGGCAACAACGTCATAATGTTTGAAATATAGGCAACCAATTGCGCCTGCGAAAAAACCATATCGTGAACCGCTGCCGACTGTTGAGGTTCACGAGCATCATTGAGGTAAGTCTGCAATTTCGCCTCCAAGCTCAGTTCCCGGACAATCCACGGCCCCAGCGGACAAAAAGTATCAAATCCCTTGGCTCTCGTCCATTGATTATCTTTTTTCTGCAAATCTCTAGCTGTCACATCGTTAGCGATGGTGTAGCCCCAGATTTTAGTATGAGCTTCTGCTTCTGAACAATGATGCGTGCGATCGCCGATAATTAGAGCCAGCTCCCCCTCAAAATCAACCTGTTCAGACTGAGGCGGATAAATGATGTCCTGTTCGTGGGCCACAATTGTCGTCGATGGCTTCAGAAATAACAGCGGTTCTTTCGGCACATCACTACCCATCTCGCTCGCGTGACCAACATAATTACGTCCGACTGCCACCACCTTAGACGGCGCACAGGGAGCCAAAATCAGATAGTCATCAGGCGCGATAATCATCTCCGTGATCTGCCCTCCGAGCCATGCTGGCGCATCCAAAATTTTCACCTCACGATTTAGACAAAGCAAGCCATAATACACCTGCCCTTGGTGAGTTTGAATGCGGACATAACGCTGCGCCATAGTAATAGATCAAACACAAAAAGGATCGTTGCTTTTTCCTGTACCCACATTATCTATTGGCGGGGACGCCCCGACAACAGCGCATTGTGAAGACTATTCAAAGTTCGTGAGAATGTAGTATGATTCTATATCCTTGCTGCTAAGAAGTTGCGAGAAAATCAACGCGCTTTGTCACTGACTTAAATCAAGCAGCCCCCAGTCCACAAGGAATAATATTGGCAATAATGACCACAAAAAATTACGAAATGATGTACATTCTTCGCCCAGACCTCGGTGAAGAACAAGTTCAAGAAGTCTCTTCTAAGTACAAGACCATGTTGCAAGACAACAGTGCAACAGACATTCAAGTTCAAATTCGCGGCAAACGTCACCTCGCTTACCCGATCCAAAACTTTAATGACGGCATTTACATCCAAGTGAATTATGTTGCGGATGGCACACAAGTCAAAATCGTTGAGCGTGATATGCGATTCAGCGAAGATGTGATTCGTTATTTGACTCTCCAGCTCGATGCTGAGCTTGCTACTATTGAAGATTCTGCTAATTCTGCAGCACCTTCTGAGCCTGCTGCTGCTGGTGCATAAGCCTAGTTGTAAGCAGATTATCTAATCAGTAATCGTTAATAGAGTGTCGTGGGTTAAACCTGCGGCACTTTATTTTTTAACATTCGTTTAAGCTTTGGAAACTTGCTTGAGTAATTGGAGCGGCGTAAATTTTTTGAGAAATTCTAATTGTTGGCGATCGCGGACTAATAAAGCACCAGCGAAACCTAACGAGTTGACCGAAATTCCTTCGTAACGGTCTTGAGTTCGGTGTACCAACAGCATCCAGCGACGCGTGATAAGTAGATTGTAAGGATGGGTTTGTTGGCCTGCGGTTAAGGAATTTTTGATTAATTTCAAATGTTTTAATAGGCACTCGTATTGTTGGAAAAGTGTTTGCCCATCAGCATTTTCTGGAATTTGGATTAGGGCATGTCGAAAGGGAAAAATCGGTAACGTAACAGGCTGATTTACCGTGAGATCAAGAGTGGCGATCGCCGTTTCAAGCGGTACAGCAAAAGCATCAATCTTGCCAGAAAAGGGAATGAGCTGGAGATGTTTATGCGGTTGACTCGCGCCAGCTAGCGGGCCACCATTAAAAAAAGCTAATCCGTCAATAGCCTGCATACATTGGGCTAAAGCCTCAAAATCAGCTAGCGTAATCCATTTTTCTTGCGACTGAAAATCGCGTGTAATGATCAAAATGTGATGATCAACGACATTAAATTTATTCAAAATGCAGACATGACTAGCCGACAAATTAGCCACAAACAAATCGGCTTCGTACGGTAAAAACGGGTTAACTTGCTTTTTTTCTTGTTTAGCCTGATGCTGCTCTTTTTTCTGAATTCTCTCTAACAATCGCACCGTAAACGGTATGCCTTGATCCACGACAATTTCTTGAGCCGTCGTTAGGGAATGCAAGGCTCCGACACTTTTTGCATGGATTGTTGTTCGTTGGATTTTGGCAAAAAGAGACATCACAACATCAAGAATGAGCGGCGGCGCGTAACGATAGTTCTGTATCTGGGTCAAAGAAATGGAGATGCTCCACGTCAAAGGCGAGCCAAATATTTTGCTGGGGCTGGAAAGTTTCTGTCGGTTCTGTACGCACTCGGATCGTGGTTGTGGAGAGTTCGCTCAGGTGTGCTGTCAAAAAAGTGTCATTGCCCAATGCTTCGACAACATCGACAATCACTTCAATATTTTTTGTCGCTGGGGGACTGACTCGTAAATGTTCTGGACGGATGCCTAAAAGTAGCGATCGCCCGACATAAGGTTGCAATAAAGTTTGCCAGTGGTCGGGAATAGTCAGGCGGAACTGGGGGTGCTCAATCACGCCATTTGGTAAAACCGCGACAGTCAAAAAATTCATTGGTGGTGACCCAATAAATTCGGCGACAAATCGGTTCACCGGGCGATTATAGACGTCGAGCGGCGGCGCAACTTGTAAAATTTCACCCAAGTGCATCACGGCAATGCGATCGCCCATGGTCATCGCTTCGGTTTGGTCGTGGGTAACGTAAATCGTGGTGATGCCTAACTGCGCTTGGAGCTGCACAATCTGCGTCCGGGTTTCGCTCCGCAGCGCTGCATCGAGGTTCGACAGCGGCTCATCCATCAAAAAAACTTGGGGATTTCTGGCGATCGCCCGACCGAGTGCGACCCGTTGTTTTTGACCACCCGAAAGTTGTTTGGGTAAACGCGTTAATAGATGATCAATCTGCAACAATTGCGATACTTGCACCACTTTGTCGCGGATCGTTTTTTCCTGAGGCGGATGGTAACGCAACGCTTTCGGTAAAGGTCGAGTCACACCGCGCATGAGGTCACTAAACCAATTGCCACTCGTCTCGGCTGTTGGCATTCGTCGCAGACCAAAAGCAATATTATCGTAAACATTCAGGTGGGGATACAGGGCGTAATTTTGAAACACCATGGCAATATCCCGCTGCTTTGAGGCGAGCTTATTAACTGGGCGATCGCCGATCAAAATATCCCCAGTTGTCACCGTTTCCAGACCAGCAATCAGCCGTAGCAACGTACTTTTGCCACAACCCGATGCCCCAACTAGCACCATAAATTCCCCATCCTGAATCTCTAGATCAATACCCTGCAACACATCGGTCATTTTGCGGGTAGAACGATCAGCAAAGGACTTATAAATTTTGTTTAGCGCAACCTGAGCCACGGTAATCTGCTTGCCTCATGGGGAAATGTGATGCCTATCGTATCGCACCACTGGCCCTAAGGTTCCATCTCTTCTGGTTGGAAAGCATTTTCTGCTAAATCGTTCAACAGAGATTCGAGCGCTGGCGTCGCAAAAACCGTTTCTGTCGCCTCTAACAAAGACACGCCCCAAAGATTCTCGTCAAGAAATTCAATGTCGCCATAACGGTTATCGAGGGTGAGAGCAGTCTTCGCTAACTCGATGCCTTTGGTGGTGTTGCCTTGGGCGTAGGTTGCCACTGCGACAGCGAGCATGGGTTCTGCCGCGTCAGGATTGATGGCGATCGCCCGTTCCCAATATTTAATCGCTTCGTTGAGCTGGCCCTGTTCAAACCGAATCAAACCAATATTATTAATCGCTGGCCAAAAATCATCCTGCAAGGCAATGGATCGCTCATAGGTGGCGATCGCCGCATCATATCGTTCTGACTTGAACTGCGCATTACCCAGATCAAATAAAACCTCAATAGATTCTTCGCCAAAACCTAAGGCCGCTTCTAGCTCAGGAATCGCGCTCTCATAATCACCACTTTGAAAATAAGCCGCGCCGAGAATGCTGTAAATGCCGCTTTCTTTTGACTCTAAACCTTTTGCCCGTTCAAGAACTTTGATCCCTTCCTCAAATTCCTGCTCTTGCACCAACAATGTGCCGAGAATATACCAAGACTCAAAGCGCAGCGGAATCAGCTGAGTCGATAACCGCGCCCGAGGAATAGCCCATTCATACTGCTGAAATCGTGAAAGCTGGATCGCATCTTCGATGAGCATCATGCCCTGCTGCTCCAACTGCTCTTGGTTCAACTCATGGACGAGGGGCAACACCGCCTGAGACCGGACAGGCATCTCCCCAACCAATACACTCACACAGGCCCCAAGGGCAACCAACCAATGATGTCTAGGCACAGTTTAAACTCTTCACAAAAATGACAACACTCATTTGTAGTCTAGCGACTCCATGGGGGAAATGACGCTAAATTCCCCTATTTGAGTTCCTTCTTAATTTTTTACCACAGGATTTGTGGGAATGTTGAGATGGTGATCTCAGTAGCCGGAACTTTCAGCGGTTTACATTTTCTAGTATTAAAGTAGACTACGAATCCATGTGTTTTTGTTTATTGTTTTTGGTCGCTTATGAATGGTTCTGCTGCAACTCCCAAAAAAATTCTGCTATTACTCGCAGCCTTTACGGGTGGAGTCTTTTTGGTAGGGCTACCTGTTTACAATGCATTTGGCGATCGCCCCAAAATTGCCGCAGAACAACTAGACGAACTGACCGTACCCGTCAATCTGGAAAACTTAGCGGTTCGGATTGAAGCCAATGGCATGATCGAACCTATCGAAAGCGTTAATGTTAGCCCCAAGAATCCGGGGCGCTTAACCCAACTCCTCGTTGAACAAGGACAAGAGGTTAAAGCAGGCCAAGAGTTAGCGATTATGGACAATCAAGAACTGTACGCCGAAGGTTTGCAGGCAGAGTCAGTGATCGCTCAACGCATTGCCGAATTGCGGGCAACCCAAAATCGATTGATGGGCGAAATTAACCGCGCTGAATCTGTTCTCAGTCAAGCACAAGCAAGGTTAGCGCAAGCCCAAGCCCGCATCCCCAAAGATATTGATCAAGCAAATGCTCAAGTTGTCGCGGCAGAGGCGAATTTTGACCGTGCGAAGGAAAAAAAGGAACGGTTCGAATCGTTATTGCAGAGTGGCGCTATTACCCAAGAGGCTTTTGATGATGTGCTCAATGAGCTTAAAAATGCGGATGCGCGTCTGTTTGAAGCTCGTCAACGTTTAGCGCAATTTAAAGGAACGGCGAATCCAGAACTGGCTGCACTGAATGGGGCGGCGGTTGAAGCAAAGGTCAATTTAGACCAACTAGAACGTAGTGTGGAGCCGGAGATTACTAAGTTACAGGCGCTCATTCAGCAGGCTCAAAATCAAAAAGATATTGCCTCGGTGCGCTACAACGACACGATTATTCGCGCGCCTTTTGATGGGGTGATTACGCAAAAGTTTGCTTCGGAAGGGGCTTTTGTGACGCCAACGACTTCGGCATCGAGTACGGCCTCGGCAACGTCTTCTTCGATTTTGGCGATCGCCAAGGGTTTAGAAGTGGTGGCAAAAGTACCGGAAGTGGACATCAATCAGATTACGCCGGGGCAAGATGTTGAGATTACGGCGGATGCGTTTCCAGACAAAGTTTTTCGCGGTAAAGTACTGCTGGTTGCGCCAGAAGCCATCATTGAAAATAACGTTACTTCGTTCGAAGTCAGAATCGCACTGCTATCTGGCCGAGAATTTTTGCGGTCGAAGATGAACGCGGATGTGACTTTCCTCGGCACGACTCTCAGTAATGTGATGACGGTGCCGACAGTGGCGATTGTCACGGAAAATGGCGAAACGGGCGTACTAATCCCAGACGCGGAAAATAAGCCCGAATTCCAGAACGTGGTGCTGGGTGAAACCGTGGGCGATCGCACCCAAATCATGCGGGGTGTTCAACCGGGCGACAAAGTGTTTATTGACATCCCGGAAGAACGAGAGCCAGCTGACTCCTAAGCGAATCCAGTCACCACGTCTAGAGGTTTATTCTTCTTCCCAATTGTCATCGGCATCGGCGTCATTAACAGCGTCGTCATCTGCTTCGGCAGACTTTTTGGCGATCGCCAGATCAATCTGTTGACGATAATAATCAACACTTTTCACTTCCACTTCGACCGTATTACCGAGGCGATAGGAAACGCGATTTTTCCGACCCACAAGACAACTGTGACGAGCGCGGTACTCATACCAATCATCTTTTAGCGAACTCACATGGACTAAGCCTTCCACTAGCAAATCTTCAATTTCTACAAAGAAACCATAGGATTGCACGCCTGTGATCAGACCCTTAAATGTGTGACCAGTGTGAGCTTTCATCTGCTCGGCTTTTTTCAAACCTTGGAGATCTTTCTCTGCGTCGTCTGCCACTTTTTCTTGATCATTTAGTTGCAAAATTAGACTGGCGATCGTCTCTTCCAATTCCACTTGCTTTGACGTCGTAATCACTTTCCAATTCACTTTGTCATGGCAAGTATTGCTACCCAGATTGACGCCTTTTTTTACACGACTAGAACGGCGATCGCGGCCTTCTGCAAGAATAAATTTGAGGACGCGCTGCATCACCAAATCACCATAACGTTGCGCTGGCGAACAAATGCGCGTATAACCATCCCGATAAGCCAAGCCGAAATGGGGGTGAGGATGAGTGCCATAGCGTGGTGAATCAAGCGTCGCTTGCAACAAATAGTTCAAAATTTTAGCGGAATCCGATTTACTAAATTCTTGAATAAAGTGCTGATAATCGTGGGGTAACAACTCCTCTTCTGATTCTAATTTCAGCTCTAAGTCCAGATTGCCACCGAGCTTAATTAAATTTTCCAGACTGTCAAAATCGGGTTGCGCTTGATAGCAATAAATCGCAGGCAACTCAAGAGCAATCATATGTTCAGCCACGGCACGACCCGCAAGGATCATCACTTCCGACAGCAGCGAACGGACTGGCAAACTCGGCGAAACAATCATTGTGCCAAAGCGACCTTCGTCTTTAAAAGCAGACACGACTTCCGGCAGCGAAATTTGGAAGCCGCCTCGTTGTAATCGCTGGGCTTTGATGAGCGGGCTAAGCTCAAAAATCAGGTTATTTAGTAACTCTGTCACGTCTTTTAAGGAGTCGTCTACATCGTCGCTATTACTAAGTAAATGCTGGACTTTTTGATAGCTCAGACTGTGGTCAACACGAATCACACTGGGTGCAATTTCAAATTCTGTGACTTTGCCTTGATCATCGAAAGTGAGAAAAATTGACAGCGTCAGGCGATCGCCATCAGGTGTCAAACCTAACTTTTCACCCAGCGCAGGCGGCATCAACGGAATCGTTGTATCTCCTAAGAAGACAGACGTACCATGCTTTTTCGCCCAACGATCCAACGGACTTTGCTCAGTAATATATTCCGCAATATCGGCCAAATGAATGCCAATTTGCCACTGGCCGCTTTTTGTTTT
>JBARRZ010000033.1:0-2708 GCA_049644465.1 Limnothrix sp. | reverse complement strand
CCGGGTCGTTTTGGTATTGGTGATCTCGGTTCAGAGGCCTATCGCTTTATTGATTTTCTAGAGAAAAGTGGTCAACAGGTTTGGCAGGTTTTGCCATTAGGGCCGACGGGCTTTGGGAATTCACCCTATCTCTGTTACTCGGCGTTCGCGGGTAATCCGATGCTGATTAATCTTGAGTGGCTGGTTTCTGAAGGTTTTCTGGATCAAAGTGATCTTGACCATTGCCCAGATTTTCCGGGGCCGGGGATTGATTTTGACAAGGCGATCGCCTTCAAGACGCCGTTACTCAAAAAAGCCAGTGCACGCTTCGAATCAGTCGCTAGCCCTGAGCGGAAACAAGCCTTTACCGAATTTTGTGAATCGCAATCCTATTGGCTCGAAGACTTTGCGCTATTCATGGCGATCAAAGAATCCAATGACGGTAAAAGCTGGTATCAGTGGGAACCCGAATTAGCTTGGCGTCTACCTGAGGCGATCGCCACCGAACGCGAAAAACGCCAAGACCTCATCTTTTTCCACAAATATATCCAGTTCGAATTTTTTCGACAGTGGGGCAGCCTCAAAGCCTACGCTAACGACAAAGGCATTCAGATTTTCGGAGACCTACCCATCTATGTCGCCCACGATAGCGCCGACGTTTGGAGTCACCCCAAGATTTTCCGCCTAGACTACAAAACAGGCGCAGCAAAATGGATGGCCGGCGTCCCGCCCGACTACTTCAGCGAAACAGGTCAACTTTGGGGCAATCCCGTCTACAACTGGCGCAACCTTGGCCGCACTAAATATGCATGGTGGATCGAGCGAGTGAAAACGATGTTGGCATTTGTCGATATCGTCCGGGTCGATCACTTCCGTGGTTTCGAAGGATTCTGGGCTGTCGCTCAAGGTGAAACCACTGCAATGAAAGGCCGTTGGGTTAGAGCCGGTGGCGACAAGTTTTTCCAATTACTTAAG
This sequence comes from Limnothrix sp., assembly GCA_049644465.1. GTDB lineage: Bacteria > Cyanobacteriota > Cyanobacteriia > Cyanobacteriales > MRBY01 > MRBY01. The sequence goes on along the minus strand of JBARRZ010000033.1, from coordinate 1,754 downwards.
GAAACCCTTGGTGATTTACCAATCGTGGCCGAAGATTTGGGCGTCATTACCCCAGAAGTCGAAGTACTCCGCGACAAGTATGGTCTGCCCGGTATGAAAATTTTGCAATTTGCTTTTGACAGCGATCGCAGCAACGCATTCCTACCCTTTAACTACGCCAATCGTAATTGCATCGTCTACACCGGCACCCACGACAACGACACCACCGTCGGCTGGTTTGAAAATCGTAGCGAAGAAGCAAAAGCACAAGTAACAGACTATCTTGGTTGCCTCTGTGATGACGGCGTTCACTGGGGATTAATTCGTTTGGCAATGAGTTCCGTTGCTAACCTTGCAGTCTTCCCGCTTCAAGACTTTTTAGGTCTGGGCACAGAAGCGAAAATGAACACGCCGGGTGTTGCTGCCGGTAACTGGGAATGGCGATATCACCCCGATGTATTGTCGGATGATTTGGCTAATAAGACCCGCTATCTCACTTATCTCTATGGTCGTGAACCGGAGCATCAAGGCGAGTAGGGCATGGCTCGAATTCTCAAAAAAGGCGCGGGTTGGCGATTGGGGTGGAATCCTGATCCGACCTGTGCTTTTCAGGGTTTGGTAGGGGCGGATGATTGGGCGGTGGAACTCACAGCGGCGGAGTTTCATGATTTTTGTCGGCTACTCGTTCAGCTATCAGAAACTGTCGAAAGTATTGCCTCTGAATTAATGGCTGAGGAGCGCATTTCTATCGAGGCGGAAAGTGAATTGATCTGGCTAGAAATTGAAGGTTTTCCGGATAGTTACAGCCTCAGAATGTTAATTCTAAATAATCGTAATGCCGAAGGTAATTGGTTAGCCGCAGCCGTGAAAAAACTAGTTAACTTAGCTCATATTTTTCATAAAACTCAGGAATTACCACTCTAATTACATTAATGTGTCTGTAAGTAAGTCTGTGCCTGATACCATAAGCTGAAAGGATTCTTTTTAATCGTCCTCATCACTTGAAATTATGTCAAAATCGAAATTGCAAGAAGCTTTGCTGTCTCTATCCCCTGGAGAAAACGAACCAGAAATTGCAAGAAAATTGATTTGCCATGCTGTTTTACCTACGTTGGGGTTTGCTGCCGACGAAATGACATTAGAGTATATGACTGGATGGGGGAGTAAAAAAGTTGATATTGCAGCCCGCAAAAATACATCTAAAAATAACTTCTCAATCGACCGAAAAGATCCATCTTTAATTGTTGAACTAAAAAAGAGAGATCTAGATCTAAGCTCGACTTCCAAAGTTTATGCAAATGCGGTTAAACAGCTTAAAGGCTATCTAAGTCCTGCTTCTAAATGTTGTCAAAGTGCAACTTGGGGACTTTTGACTAATGCAAATCGGATACAGCTTTTTCGACGTCATGGCAAGGTTATTTATCCTTTTACTACGAATATTGAATTGACAATCAACAATATTGACGACAAGATCACTCTAATTCGTCAATATCTGGACAATGAGAAGAAAGCTTTGTCTGTTGCCATTTACAATAATAAAGGTGGCGTTGGAAAAACGACTACAGTTATAAACCTTGCTGGTATTCTGTCGTTGCCCTTGGGTAAAAAAGGAGCACCATTAGGATTCAACAAAAAAGTTTTAGTTGTTGATTTTGATCCTAATCAACAAGATTTGACTGATTTGTTGCAGGTGACACCGGGCAAGCTTCCTTTTTCTAGTTTCTTGGATGATTACAAAAATCAAAATGTACAAGACGTTATTTCAAGGTATGTAT
>JBARRZ010000032.1:0-18727 GCA_049644465.1 Limnothrix sp. | reverse complement strand
CATTTGAGCAGACAATAAATTGCAATTTATTCGTGAGCCAATCTTTTTCTCGTTGACGGCGATTGCCCGTACTAAGTCCAGCATGATAAGCGGTTGTTTGATAATTTTTTTGCCGCAATGTTTGAGCTAAATTTTCCATTTCTCGGCGCGATCGCCCGTAGATTAGACCAGATTGGTTTCGGTGAGTTTTTAGAAATTTTTCAACTTCGTTGTGTTTGCCTCTCGGTGTCCAAATGGGGCGGCTGACAATCTGTAGATTATGGCGATATGGGCTAAGTAAAAACTTTTTCGGACTTTTGAGTTTTAGCGTTTTCGTAATAGTTAGTTGAGCGTTCGGATCTGCTGTGGCTGTAAAAGCGGCGATCGCCATCGTTGTCCCCGCAGGTTTATACCGCAATAAAGCAGGACGCACCGCACCGAGCCGACGGTAAGCAGGCCGAAACGTGTCACCCCACTGCACCAAACAGTGCGCTTCATCAAGGATCAGGCCATTAATTTTGAGCTGCGGTTGAACCAAACGTTGCCAAACAGGCGGACTGAGTAGCGTTTCTGGCGAAAGGTACAACAAGCGCAACTCTCCTCTTTCGAGTGCAGCCAAAGTTTGACGGCGCTGGGATTTTGGTACTTGGTTGTGAAGAAGTTGTGCAGCTAAATTTTTTGCTCGAAGTTCCTCGACCTGATTTTCCATTAATGCAACAAGCGGCGAAACGACCAACGTTAAACCAGTTTGCAAAATGGCGGGCAACTGAAAACAAATCGATTTTCCGCTACCGGTGGGCATTACGATCAACGCATCCTGACCAGAGAGCAAACTAAGAATAGTTTGATCCTGCGGTGGCCGAAATGTTTCATAACCCCAAACTTGCTGAAATGTTGCCCTAATGTGTTGCCAAGCCGCAGTCGTCATCTCTCTATTACCAAGGTTTTTTTTAGCATAAATCACTCCAGAGACCCCGTAGAATAGTGGAGCCTTTCCTACAGCTATCTTCATTCATGTCTACTGCCACTCTGCTTGTTTCTTGCCCTGATCAACAGGGCCTGGTCGCGAAAATTGCCAATTTTATTTACGCTAATGGCGGCAATATTATTCATGCAGATCAACATACGGATCTCAGTGCCGACTTATTTTTAACGCGAATCGAGTGGGAATTAGCGAGTTTTAATTTACCAAGGGAAGTGATTGATCCGGCTTTTGGGGCGATCGCCAAACCATTTGATGCGACATGGAGTTTACACTTTTCAGACCAGATTCCTCGCCTTGCGATTTGGGTGACGACTCAAGACCATTGCTTGCTCGATTTGTTGTGGCGACAACAGGCAAAAGAACTCCCGGCCCAAATTCCGTTGATTATGAGTAATCACGAAAAGTTGCGGGCGATCGCCGACCAATTTGGTATCGATTTTCACCATTTGCCTATCACGAAAAACACGAAAATTGAACAAGAAGAAAAGCAACTAGAACTACTCAAAAAATATGATATTGATCTTGTGATCTTGGCAAAATACATGCAAGTACTTAGTCCAGAATTTTTAACCAAATTTCCCAATGTTATTAACATTCATCACTCTTTTTTGCCCGCATTCGCTGGCGCAAAACCCTACCATCGAGCCTACGATCGTGGCGTAAAAATCATTGGCGCAACAGCCCATTACGTGACCGAAGATTTAGACGAAGGCCCCATTATTGAACAAGATGTCGTTCGGGTTAGCCACCGTGATAATGTCAAAGATTTAATTCGTAAAGGCAAAGATTTAGAACGTATGGTTTTGTCCCGTGCAGTACGGTCACATCTGCAAAATCGCGTATTAATTTACGGCAATCGAACCGTCGTATTCGCTTAATCAAGCTAAATCTTTTGCTCTTTTTTTGCACGCATCGGAATTTCGATCAAAAATTCTGTGCCATGTCCCATCTCTGAGAAGCAAGACAGTTGACCACCATGCTTTTCAACAATAATTGAATGGGAAATAGACAGACCCAAACCCGTACCTTTACCCACATCTTTTGTTGTAAAGAAAGGATTAAACAGCTTTTTTCGAACGTCTTCAGAAATGCCTTTACCGTTGTCTTTAATCCGAATCAAAATCCAATTATCAATGCCTAAATCTGCTTCTAATCTTTGAGTTGTAATGGTGATTCGGTTAGGATCTTGTCTCAATTCTTCTGGCGATCGCCCTGCTGTATATTCCTCCAGCGCATCAATCGCATTACTCAGAATATTCATGAAAACCTGATTGAGCTGACCCGGATAGCATTCAATCACAGGCAACTCAGAATAATGTTTTTCTACATGGATTTCTGTATGATCTTGCTTGCCTTTTAAACGATTTTGCAAAATCATTAACGTACTATCAAGACCAGTATGAATATCGACAGACTTCATTTCTGACTCGTCCAGACGCGAAAAATTACGGAGAGATTTAACAATTTCTTTAATCCTCACAGCACCAAGTGTCATCGACCCAAGTAGGCGCGGAATGTCTTCAATAAGATACTCTAATTCAAGCGTTTCAATTGCTTCTTGGACAGCTTTGCTTGGCTGTGGATATTCTGACTGATAAAGCTCAATAATTTGAATTAAATTAGTTGTATATTCCTGTGCGTGTTCAATGTTCCCTGAAATAAAACTGACCGGATTATTGATTTCGTGGGCAACACCCGCCACCATCTGACCAAGGCTAGACATTTTTTCGCTCTGAACAATCTGCGCTTGAGTTTTTTGTAATTGTTGTAGTGTTGAATTTAATTCATTTGCTTTTTGCCGTAATTCGGATTCAGATTGCTCAATAGCTTCTTGAGAAAGATGACGATCCGTTACGTCACGAGAAACACCTAAAATGCCGATAATCTCATTTTTGTCGTTGTATAAGGGTGATTTTTGTGTATCAAAAATATAGGTGATATCTTGGGCATTGGTCACATAATCACTAAGATTATGAATGGGTTCTCCATTTAGTACAGCTTCATCTTCTACCCGAATGGATTCAAAATATTCAGCTGTTGCTTCTGGAGAATTTTCAAATAGAGAATGTTCTAATTCGAAGATAGTTTTACCAATAACTTCTTCTGGCGTAATCTCAAAGTGATTGGCAAAACTTTCATTCACCAAAACGAAACGATAGTCTGTATCTTTAACATAAACCCAATCTAAAGTTGCGTTGATAATGCTCAACAAAAGTTGCTGCGATCGCCGTGTATCTTCGTAAATAGAACGCAACTCTTCTTCAATGACTTCTCGCTTAAGAATTTCTGATTTTAAGTTCTCGTTTGTTGCGCCTAATTCCACCGTTCGTTTTTCGACTTTTTGTTCTAGTTCTTCATACAATTCTTCCAAAACATCGGTCATTTCATCGAAGTTTGTAGCAACTGCTGTAATTTCATCTTTCCCTTCGAGATTGAGTCGGTATTGCAGGTCTCCAGTTGCGACTCGTTGAACCCCTTTACTAAGCTGATTAATTGATTTGAGAACAGGGGTTACGACTAAACGATATTGCAAATAAATGAGCAGTGCAATCAAGCCAGTTAGTAAGAAGATAATGCTATTTAAAAAGACGCTAATAGATTCTTCTCGCTGGAAATTTCGTTTTAGTTCTGCACGAATTTCTTGGCGAATGTTTGCTAAATAAAGATCGATGTCGCGATGAAAAGAATTAATACTGCGGATATCTTGCTGGACGATTGTTGGCTCTTCTGGAAAATCGGCCAAGTTATCTGAAATGGCTTGCAGATTTTGATATCGCGATCGCAGCGCAATGAGTGTTTGATTTTCAGGTAATTTTTGTTCTAATTCACTCAGCGTAATAAGAAATTGTGATTTTGCCTGCTGATACTGGGTCATCGGTGTGGCGGTGCGATCGAGTACCAAGAAATCTTTTAAGCTAGCAATTTGTTGATTGAGGTGGAATTCTAAGTCTGAAAATTGGTCTTCTAGAAGGAGAATTCTCTGTCGTTCAGCCTGATTTTTTTTTGCTTGAAAGCGTGCCCAGAAGTTTGTCCCACTCACTAGTGTGACGATCAAAAAGCAGAGGGCGATAGATGACGTGAAAAATTTGGCTGATATTTTCATGGACTAGGTCATCGATGGAAAAAATCAATTCTCCGTGTGGAGGCTACGGTGGAGCTGACGCACAAAGTTATAGTCGGCATCTTGCACAATGGTATACCCTGCAGAATCGTCGGTGCTGATACTGACCAAACCGGCTGGGGCGTTGACTAGGGCTTTTTGCAATTCAATTTTGAGATCTGGGGGAATTTCCTTGGAAATGACGATGGGGGCATTGGTGATGGGTTCTGATTCCCAGATGAGGTGGTATTTTTCGGGATCTAAGACTCCAGATTCTACGTTTTTGCGGTAGGTGCTGCGATCAATGGCGATCGCCTCTACTTCTCCGTCGAGGAGGAGCTGAAGTGTTTTGTCGTGAGCTTCACCGTAGCGAATTTCAGCAAAGTCAGTCTCTGGGTTCAGACCCATCATTTGAAAGGCGTGGCGGGGTACAAGGAAGCCTGAAGTGGAAGCGTTATTAACAAAACCAAAGCGTTTACCTTGCAGATCTTCTAGGGTTTCAATCTCGATAGTACTCACAATTGTGCTGGTGTACCATGGTCTGCCTGTGCGGCTATCGATGGGGGCGACAAGGGGTTCGATGGTGGGGTCTTGTTCTTTTGCCTGAACATAGGTAAGTGGTCCAAGATAAGCCATATTCGCAATGCCGCTGACGAGGCGCTCTACAGCATTATTGTAGTCGCTGGCAATGTCAATTTCGATGGGAATATTTAAGCTTTCGCTGAGATAAGTGTTTAATTCAGCAATGTTTACTGCGCGATCGCCGCCGGATTGGTCTGGGAGAATCGTGATCTTTAAAGCTTCTAAAGGTTGTGCTGTCTTATTGCTACCCACATTTGCGGTGGTCGTGAGCGGCGGGGTCGTTAAGTTATCGGTCTCAGTAGAGGGAGCCGCACAACCGGATAGGGAAAAAAGTAAGGCGATCGCCCCGGCTGCTGCGTATGCCCGTCGAACCTGCCAATCACCGGATAGCACTGTAATCATGTTGAAACCCTATGTATATTTACCCTCCTACAGAACGCACTGCTGTAGATCAGTAAACATAGGTTTGAATTCACCATCAATTTAGGCGATCGCCAGTATTGAATCTGAGTTTAGGATCAACGAAGTACGTGGAAAAGACGACGCGGAGAAGGGGAGAGCGGGTGATAGGGAGATGTTAGAAAAAGAACTTTTAGCTTATTCAGCACAACAAATTTTCGCCTAACCTTATATTTATCTATTTATCTCCGTGTCTTCGTGTCTCCGCGTCTCCGCGTCCCCTCATCTCCGCGTCCCCTCTTTCTCTACTAATCTGAACCTAACCATAAAGCTCAGCAACTTGAGTCACCGGTAAACGAGACTGGACTGACAAATTTAAAGCACTGCGATCGCCCCGTTCAAAATGCGCAACTGCCGCACAAGCAATCATCGCCGCATTGTCCGTACAGAACTGTAACGGCGGAAAATGCACCCCGATCCCCTCTTTCTCAGCCGCTGCCGTCAAAATGCGCCGTAATCCACTGTTTGCTGCCACACCACCACCCACCACAATCGTTGAAAGCTGTTTATCTACTGCGCAGCGCACAGCCCGCTTTGTGAGTGCCTGAGCCACCGTATCTTGAAAACTTGCCGCAATATCCGCTATCGGCAAAGCCTCGTCAGATTCCGCTTGCAACTTTTGTACCAACCGCAGAACCGCCGTTTTCAAACCACTAAAACTACAATCATAGGGATGATAACCGCCACCCGGCAGCGAAATTCTCCCCTCAGGCAAAGGAAAAGCTTTCGCATTACCCGACCGCGCCAGCCGATCAATCACCGGGCCACCCGGATAACCAACCCCCAACAATCGCGCCACCTTATCAAACGCTTCACCCGCTGCATCATCGCGCGTCTGCCCCAGCAATTCGTACTGCCCACAACCGCGCACTTCGATCAAACTTGTGTGCCCACCCGAAACCAGCAAACACACAAAAGGTGGTTCTAAATCTGGCTGACTGAGATAACTAGCGTAGATATGTCCTTCTAGATGGTGCACGCCAACAAACGGTTTGTGATGAAACATCGCCAGTGTCTTTGCAGCCGAAGCCCCGACAAACAAGGCCCCGACTAATCCCGGTGCGCAGGTCGCGGCGATCGCCTCAATCTGATCCCAACCCAACCCCGCTTGATCCAACGCTTCAGCAATACAACCATTAATACTTTCCAAATGTTGGCGCGAAGCAACCTCCGGTACGACCCCACCAAATTCCCGATGAATCTCAATTTGGGAGGCGACAACATTACCTAAAACTTTACGATTGTTAACAATTGCGACCGCAGTTTCATCACAACTTGTTTCGATTGCTAAAACAATGGTCATATATAGGTATAACTAACATTTAAGTTAATAACTTTAACCTTTTTTGCCTTTACTCGATACGCTATTCCCATTAATATTGCTTCCGAAGTACAAATGGATTGGCGTATCTTTTGTACAAAAAACTCAACTATTTTGTAACAAAAGGAAACAAACTTATGCAACGTTTCGTAGCTGTTGTTTGCGCCTTTGCTCTCTCTTTGACATTGTGGCTCGGCTTCGCGGCTCCCGTGAAAGCTGACACCCTGTCTCACCTAACTCCTTGTGGTGAGTCTGCTGCATTTCAACAAAGAGCAAAGAACTTCCGCAACACCACATCAGACCCAAACTCTGGTCAAAAGCGTGCGGAGACATATTCTGAAGCCCTCTGTGGCCCAGAAGGTTTACCCCACCTCATCGTTGATGGTCGTCTCAGCCATGCTGGCGACTTCATCATTCCTAGTATCTTGTTCCTCTATATTGCTGGTTGGATCGGTTGGGTAGGCCGTGCCTACATCATCGAAGTCCGTAAGGATCCGAAGACTGCCGCAATGAAAGAGATCATTATTGATGTTCCTCTTGCGCTGAAATTCATGTTAGGCGGTTTCGCTTGGCCTGCTATGGCTCTGAAGGAATTCACCTCTGGTGAGCTAGTGATGAAAGATGTACCTATTTCTCCTCGCTAAATGTTTGACTTAGAAGTGTTTTCATTCTTTTGGAGTTAAAAAACAATGGATAAATTTTTATCTACAGCACCGGTACTTTTAACCGCATTGATGGTTTTTACTGCTGGTCTTTTAATCGAGTTTAATCGATTCTTCCCTGATCTTTTGTTCCATCCTTTGGGATAAATTTTTACAGTACTTTTTTAATAAAAAGCACATAAGATATGGGCACTAAGTTTCTGACTTGGTGCTTTTTTGTATGCGGGAATGATGCTTGATTTTGTGATGTTTATACTGGCAAATTCGGATAGGTAAGCTTCCTGCAAATCTGAAAAGCAGGCTGGCGATCGCCTCACACCAAACTCATAGAAAAAGATTCCAGCACAGTCTCTTTTTACTGAATTATTCAGACTTTGAAATTTCGGTATTGGTAAAGCTTGTTTAAGAATTTTCTTGGCTAAGTTTCTTGCCAAGCTTTGGTTCTGTGCCAGCGAGGATACGTTCAATATTGGCGCGGTGGCGAATAATCACATAGACACTCGCGAGAACGCCAAAGAGAATATAGGGCAACGGTTGCTGTAAAAGAATCATCAAAACCATGACGGCGATCGCCCCACCAATGGAGCTAAGGGAAACGATTCTACTAGTCGCAAGGGCAAGGCCAAAGGAGGCAATTGTACCGAGCGCAACGAGCGGGGACATAATCAGCAAAACGCCGAGGCTAGTAGCAACAGATTTACCGCCTTGAAAGCCAAGAAAAATTGATTTACTGTGGCCTAATACTGCCCCAAATGCAGCCCCAACAATGAGCCAATCGTAATAACTCGCGGGCATTGCGACCCATTCTGGATGGGCAAAAAGTAGTTTCACTACAAAAATTGCAGCTATTCCTTTGAGGGCGTCACAGAACAAGACAGCGGCTCCGGCTTTCTTACCAAGGGTACGCAAGACGTTCGTTGCACCGGTTGAGCCAGAACCATGTTCGCGGATATCGATGCCCTGCAACCATTTGCCTGCGAGGTAACCTGTTGGAATCGAGCCGAACAAATAAGCTACGACGACACAAGCAGCGGCGATCGCCAAAGAAAGAGACATACCAGTTTCCCAAAAGCACTAAAAGAAATAGGAAGAGTCGGACTGGGGTTCCGGCGCAAAGGCAAGCCATAGTTGGTATTGCAGCAGCGACAGATTAATTGTGTCCTCAGCTTCGTCAATAATAATTAGCGGTAGTCTATCATCTTCGGTGAGGCGATCTGCTTTTTGGACAAGGGCTTCAGAATTCTCAAATAAAATCACGCCGCTGTTGGGGCCAAAGTCGCTGCGAGAAACGCCCAAACAGTCCTGTAAGCCTCGTCGCCATTCGCCTAATCGTTCTGGCGTGTTGGCAAGAATTAATGTTTTTAGGCGATCGCCATAAATGCTATAAAGCACCGAAATACTCGCCGAAGCCACCAAAATATTTTGTAAACGGCTGCCCATACTCCGCACAGTGCCCCGTCCCCCTTGGGAGAAAAACCACTTTTTTACCCGCTCAGAATGAATCGGTTCAAAGGTTCGGCGTAACTGCCATGGCGGGCCATAATAATCCGGAGCCATGCGGTATTGATCAAGCGTTTGTTCGATTCGTTTTACTCGCGTTGCAAAACTTTGTTTCGAAAATTGGGGTGGCTCTAAGGACTGCTTTTGGGGTGTTGGTTCGGCCGCTTTTACGGGCGTTGATTGAGACCAATCGTTGTTGTCATAATTCGGAAAATCGAGCTGCTCTGCTGCCATGACAAGATCTTGCAAGCTTCCCATCAGATAGTCCCGAAAGCCTTGGACTCGCACGGCAATATCTTGGGATGTTCCAGCGAATGTGGTGCGCATTTCTTCCTGAATTCTCTCCCGCCGCCGCTCGAGACTGTCTACTGATTTTTGCAAACTAGCCTGTTTTTTTTCTAGGGTTTGCAAACTCTGCGCCATAAATTGCTGGACTTGACCTTGCAGATCTCCGGTTTGCTCGTTAAATAGATCTTGCTTTTGCTGTTTATAAGTTTCGATGTCTTGACGCAGGCTGATTTTTTCGTTCTCTAGGGCCTTTGCTTCTTCGTCCAACGCGATCTGTTTATGTTGGTTTAGTTCAGCGATTTCTGTGGTGAGGGCTTCTCTTTCGGCGGTGAGGGCGGCGATCGCCTGTTGCATTGCCGCGACTTCAGGATCGACATCTTTTGACTCAGACGAATGTTCAACCTTGTGAATGTCTGCATCGTCTGGCGTAGCGCTAGTTGTACCGCTTACTGGCAGATCTAAAGGCTGAGGGGGAGCTAGTGGCAAGTCTAATTTTGGTCTGTCTTGGGGGTCTGAACTCATAAGATTTTGATCCTAAAGGGGGGCACGAAAACGACAACGTTTTGTCTAAGGTTGTCGCCTACAGCGAGCTTCTAGCTGTTGCTGGAGAGTGCGCGGGTCGAAAATGATCGGTAAAAAGTGAATACTATTGATTTCTTTAAAGTAAAACAGGATGGGAACGCTTGTCCAAAAGATGCGCCAGTTTTGCCATTCTGCATAGGGAAAGCGGCGAATTCTGTTGCCAGAGCGACAAATATCAAGGTCTGTCGCGGTGAATTGCAATCGCAATGTTGCGGCTTGAAACGCTAAAAATAAGCCAAAAATACCAATGATGGCCCCGACCCAAATTTGTAAAAAGAAGGCGATCGCCAACCCAGCCACCACCAGCACAATGGGAATATTAAAACTTGGCTGAAGTTCAACCATTGCCGCAGTATTTTCAGAAAGCATTTCAGGCGAAGAAGCAGAAGTCATAACAACACAGAACGGTTTAGCACGAATGGGTTTCAATTCTAACTTTATCCATCACGCCTTGAACAGCCAGAAAAAAGATCTCCCCACCATCAGCACAGTAGAGAAATCTTAAAAAATATTGTATTTAAAGAAAAGCAACCAACACAAACAGTAATTAGCCTTCTTTCACATTTGTAAACCAAACGTCTGCTTCGGCATTCCGTCTACGGCGCAGACCCGCTTCTACATTAGAGCCGGGATTCACATAAAGCTCTAATGCTTTACGGATTTTGCCCCAATCTTTACTTTTTAGAGTGCGGGTAATTGTTTCAAAATTTCTGGCCCCATAAAATGCAGCTCCCAAGTTGTACGCAAAAGAAAGAATTGCCCCCTGCTGATAAACATCCATCTCACTAAAGTGGGGAATTTTTTGGAGTTGTGGCAGAAATGACTTTTTGCAGTTTTCAATTAATTCAAAGTCAGCTTGTTCTTTGGAGATTTTGTCGCCTTTTTTGACTTTTTTACCACTTGCATAAAATGTTGAGCCAAACCCGATTGTCCATGGATCGCCGCCCGTTAATGGATCGGGGTAAGCATGAAGTTCAATGCCTTCAAATTTTTTGATGAGATCAATGCCGGGTAATGGCACACCATCTTTAAAACCGCCGCCGCTTGAGGCTTGGGCTGGATCAATGCCTTTTGGTGGGGCGATCGCCGCTGCCGGATCCTCAAAACCATCCCAATGTAGCCGGTAAGCATACCAAGTCCCAGAACCATAAGCCAGCTCTATTTTGAGATGATCATCCGCCTCTACCGAGTAATCATCCACTTGCCATTCCGTACCTTTTTTGGACAGCTTTTTATAAGCATCCGACAATTCATTAGACGGCTTAATTTCTCGCTTGAGATAAGTATCTTGAGTCGCACGAATAATCTGCATTTTAAAAAATCCCTCAGTGGGCGGGCATTGTTTTTTTCAAGGGTAAAGGCGATCGCCGAAATTGCCAAAAGAAAATTACGATTTGCAATGCAAAGTTCAAATTGAGCTGCAATTTTAAGCCCAGACCAAAGCAAAACTTTTATAAGGTATTTGTCCACAAACTTAGTGAAACGGAGACCCCATTGAGCAAAGAAACGCTCTAGGATAAGACAAGATCTTGCCCGGATGTCTGCGATGTTCTCCAAATTTTTTATCAAAAAGCCTATTTTCGCACTGGTCTGCGGCGTCATCATTTTGATCGTCGGCTTGATTACCATTCCCAGCTTACCCGTCGATCAATTTCCAGAAATTAGCCCGACTCAGATCAATGTCTCAGCTCGCTACACTGGCGCAAGTGCAGAGGTTGTAGAGCAGACAGTCACCAATATTCTCGAAGATGAACTGAACGGGATTGAAGGTCTTAAATATCTATCTTCAACCAGTAGTAATGATGGCTTGAGCGCCATTGTGGCGACGTTCGATGCCAGTCGTGATAAAGATTTGGCCGCAGTTGATATTCAAAATCGGATTGCGTCAGTCACTTCGCAATTACCCGCAGAAGTACAGCGTAATGGGGTACGGGTTGAAAAAAGTAGTAACAATATTGTGCTTGGCATTGGTCTGTATTCAGATACGGGCGAGTATAGCGACACGTTCATTAGTAACTACGCGGATAATTATTTGGTTGATGCGCTGCGTAAAGTACAGGGTGTCGGGGGCGTCCAGATTTTCGGTGAGCGTAAGTATGCGATGCGGGTTTGGTTAGATCCAAATCGGCTTGCAGCCCGTCGGCTAATTCCACAGGATGTAGTGGGGGCCATTCGTGAGCAAAATTTACAGATTGGTGCGGGTAAGCTCGGTCAAGAACCGGCTCCGGCAGGTCAGCAATATCAGTTCGATCTAGAGATCAAAGGTCGCTTGAGTTCGCTCGAAGAATTTGAAGATGTAGTGGTCAAGGTTGACAATGAGGGTCAATTAATTCGGCTCCGGGATGTGGGCCGGGTGGAACTAGGGGCTGAACGTTACAGCACGTTTGCGCGGTATCGCGGTAATCAGGCGGTGGCCATGGGTATTTTCCAGCGGCCGGGTAGTAACGCGCTGGATGTGGCGAATGGGGTGATTGCGGAGATGGATGTCTTGGCAGAGATCTTTCCGCCGGGTTTGGAATATCGGATCGCGTTTAACCCGACGTCCTATGTGGAAGCGTCAATGAAAGAGGTTGTGACGACACTTTTGACGGCGATCGCCCTCGTTATTTTAGTCATCTTTATTTTCCTTCAGGACTGGCGTACGACCCTTGTCCCGACCATTACTATTCCGATTGCCCTGATTGGCACATTCATTTTTATTAAGCTATTTGACTTTTCGATTAACAGCCTGACCCTATTCGGTTTGACCCTTGCGACTGGCTTGGTTGTCGATGACGCCATTGTGGTCGTTGAAGATATTGCCCGACGAATTCAAGAAAAGAAAAGACCGCCGAAGCTTGCCGCGATCGAAGCCATGCGAGACCTATCAGGCGCAGTCGTCGCCACCTCGCTTGTGTTGATGGCTGTGTTTATTCCCGTCGCCTTTTTTCCCGGAACAACTGGCGCACTATACCGTCAATTTGCCCTGACGATCGCCTTCTCCATCGCCATCTCAACCTTCATCGCCCTCACCCTGACACCCGCTCTCGCTGGTATCCTATTGCGCGATCGCCCAGAACCGACCAGTGCCATCGGCAAAGTTTTCAACAAAATCAACACCTTTCAAGATTGGGTACGTCGCCGTTACCAAAAATTACTGATCCGACTCACCCGCCTCAAATACGTCGTGATCGGATTATTTGCTGTCCTGCTTGTGATCACCGTTTGGCTCTATCAAACCGTCCCCAATGCTTTCGTCCCCGAGGAAGATCAAGGCTACATCATCACAATCCTGCAAGCACCCCAAGGCGTTTCGATGCAGTTCACCAACGAAGTGATGAAAAAAGTAGAAGCAGAATTACTCGCCGTACCAGAAATTGACGGAACTTTTGCCATCGGTGGCTTCAGCTTCGGCGGCGGTAGCCAATCCAACACAGGCGTTATTTTCTGCCCGCTCAAAGATTGGTCAGAACGCACCCAGCCCAACCAAACCGCCCAAGCGATCATTGGCCAACTCTTTCCCAAATTTTCGCAAATCACCGAAGCACGCGTTTTTCCCGTTAACCCGCCCCCCATCCGTGGTCTCAGTAACTTTGGCGGTTTCCAATTTCAATTACAAGACCGCAGCGGACGCGCCGACATTCAGCAACTCGTCGAAGCGATGGGGCCATTACTCGGAGTCGCTAACCAAAACCCAGCTCTGCAAGGCGTTTTCAGTACCTATGCAGCCAATAGCCCCAAATACGATTTAGAGATCAATCGGGCTATGGCCAAATCGAAAAACGTCAATATCGAACAAGCATTTGGCACATTAGAAACCGCTTTCGGTTCGAGCTACGTAAATGATTTTGCTTTAGGACAGCGTAACTACCGTGTCTATGTGCAAATGGACGGCCAATTCCGCGACAACCCAGAGGACATCGGCCAAGTTTATACTCGCTCAGATAATGGTCAGATGGTTTCGCTGCGTCAACTATTGAGCATTACACCGGGTTCTGGAGCGCAGTCGATCAATCACTACAATCTGTTGCGATCAATTGAAATTAATGGGGCCGCAGCACCGGGCGTTAGTTCAGGTCAAGCTTTGGCCGCGATGGAGCAGGCCGCAAATCAGGTTTTGCCCCGTAGTTTTGGTTATGAGTGGACGGGGACAGCGTTGGAAGAATTACAGTCTGGCGGTCAGGCTCCGGTCATTTTCGGTTTAGGTTTGGTGTTTGTTTTTCTGGTGTTGGCGGCGCAATATGAAAACTTGCTCGACCCCATCATCATTCTGCTATCTGTGCCCTTGGCGATCTGTGGGGCGTTGCTGGCCCTTGTTTTACGGGGTTTCCCGAATGATGTGTACTGCCAAGTTGGTTTGGTGATGCTGATCGGTTTGGCGAGTAAAAATGCGATTTTGATTGTGGAGTTTGCGAATCAGTTACGGGCTGAGGGGTTGTCGATTACGAAGGCGGCGATTGAGGCGTCGCGAGAACGGCTACGACCGATTTTGATGACGGCTATTTCCACATTGTCGGGCATTTTTCCGCTGACGGCAGCGACGGGGGCTGGGGCGGCTAGTCGTCAATCTCTGGGTACGACGGTGTTTGGGGGAATGTTGTTGGCGACAGTACTGAGTTTATTTGTTGTGCCGATTTTGTATATTTTGATCACGACGCTGAGTGAGTCGGTTTTCGGGAAAAAGCAGTCTGAGATTGAAGTGGAACAGTAAGTTATTTAGGTTTTGAGTGAGGATAATGAGCGATGGTGATCACAAAATTGTTGTGGCAAAAGATTGGTGTTTTTTCGTTGGCGATCGCCCTATTGATCGGGTGCGACTTATTAGATCAACAAACTCCGACCGCAGATCCGCCCGTTCAAACTTCAACCGAAACCACCGAAATAGAAGTTGAAGTAGAAACAGAAACCGAGTTAGAGACCACAACCGAAGCAGACACCGCCCAACCTCGGCTTTATTGGCTCAAGGATGAAGGCGATCGCTTTACCCTAATCCCGACAGAATTTTCAGTCCAAGACACACCAGAAAATCAACTCACCGCGCTATTTCAAGCACTGCTCACCACACCGCCAGAAGCAGAATTCAGTAGCACCATTCCCCAAGGCACAGAGTTGCTCAGCTTAGAAGTTCAAGCCGATGGTGTCGTGGTCAATTTGTCAGAAGATTTTCAGTTTGGCGGTGGCAGTAGCTCGATGATGGGTCGTTTAGGACAAGTTATTTACACAGCCACTAGCTTGGATCCAGAAGCGTCAGTCTGGCTACAAATTGAAGGCGAACCCCTAGAACTATTGGGTGGTGAAGGCTTAGAAGTTTCACAGCCCATGACCCGCAACATTTTTGATGCAGAATTTGAACTATAACAATCAGATTTGAAAAATAATTAAAGATCAAATAAGTCGCATGACAATACCAAGTCAATGCGATTTTTTCGGGTCTGTCTTTGTTCCCCAAATTCAGCGAAGTAACAGATTTCAGGAAAAGAGCCTGTCCTATTACTCAATTCTTTTTACCTGCAAAAATCGAGATTACTGAGTCTCAATTCTTCCTACACAGAATAGTGATACACCTATTTCCCAGTAATAATTCATCAATGGATAGCTATTTCTAAGGATATTCTTGTTTAAAACAGCAGCTCTATCTAAGGAGATAGCAAGCCTATTTCTTTAGGAAAATCTTTCGTCAGATATGCTGATAGGCACAATTCATCTGGAACTTAATTAAAGTGATTAACGACCAATAACTAATAGTTGGTCTATTAACAAAGTTCATACGCTAGGTACATGATTTTGTAGATATTTGGCAGATATACTTTGCTTCGAAAGTCTATGTTTGTTTTTGTCGAAAAATATAAGACCAACATTTAAATAATCAAGTAGTCAAGGTTTAATTTATGTCCAAATCTAAAAATACTAAAGCAAAAGCTGCTTTACTCCTCGCTCTGACGTTCGGTTTTGGTACAGCTTTACCAATGATCGGTTCTTCGTCTCTGCTGAACCCTTCGCCTGCGATGGCTCAAAGTGTCACATTCTCTGATGTCTCTGCGAGTTATTGGGCGTCTGGATTTATTAGTGAGCTAGTCAGTCAGGGTGTGATTGCAGGTTTCCCGGACGGTACTTTCAAGCCGGATGCACCTGTGACTAGAGCGCAATTTGCGGCAATGGTACAAAAGGCGATGGCTCAATCTTCAGTGCGTGAAGGGATTAATTTTACGGATGTATCGTCTGATTATTGGGCGGCGAGTGCGATCACAAAATCCTATCGGATGGGTTTCTTGTCGGGTTATCCGGGACAGGTTTTCCGCCCTGAGCAAAATATTCCGCGTGAGCAGGTATTGGTTTCTTTGGCGAATGGTTTGAACTATTCGACGATGAATAATGTTGATACTGTACTGAGTTATTACAGTGATGCGAGTGGTATTTCTGATTTTGCAAAGTCGGCGATCGCCGCAGCGACTGAGCGCAGAATGGTGGTTAACTATTCCAACTTAAAACGACTCAATCCGAAGCGTAATGCAACCCGTGCAGAAGTCGCGGCAATGATTTATCAAGCGCTTTATTCTCAGAACAAAGTTGCAGCGATTAGCTCTCAATACATCGTTTCGCAACAGGTTGTCAGTCAACAGCCACCTGCAACGACGACTTACCGGATTCCGACTGGTACGGCGATTCCTGTGAGCTATACGTCTGAAAAAATTCTTTTAACGAAGGATGAAGTCTTGCCTGTGACGATGATGGTGTCCTCGGATATCACCACCAGCCAAGGGGTTGTGTTGATTGCTCAGGGTAGCGAAGTGATGGGTGAATTCCGTCCTTCTGGTAACGGTACACAGTTCGTCGCAAACAAAATCAAGCTTGCTGATGGCCGGATGATTGATTGTGATGCGGTATCAAACGTGATCACAAAAACTGAGAGTGTCAGAAAAGGTACTAGTGTGACTGGCTTGCTCAAAAATGCAGCGCTTGGTGCTGGTGCAGCTGCGGCGATCGCCGCAGTGACTGGTGATGATGCGATCGCCACTGAGGAAGTACTCATTGGCGCTGGTGCAGGCATCCTTGCTACTTTGATTCCTCAATTCTTGGGCTTGAGCAAAGTTGATTTGTTCGTGGTTGAACCGAGCACTAACTTGAATCTCACGTTCCGCAGCGACTTGACTATTTAATCTACTGAACTCGAATTTGCCGCTCATTTGAACTAGCGTAAAATTCCAGCAGTGAAAAGAAAGTGATCCTTATGGCGATCGCTTTCTTTTTTTTATTCGGCGTGGAGTTGCGGGAATAATGGTGGCTAGAATCCAACCTGTAATCGTCCCGTAAATCGTGCCGAGGATTAAGCCCGTCACAGCGGCGGCCAAGAGCACAACGCCGATTGACGGTTCGTGAGTGGGATCAGCAAAGGGTTTGAGGATCAACAAAAAAGCTGATAATGCAGCGAGGGGCAAGGCGATCGCCCAACCGCAGACATTGGCTAACCAGAGCAAGAATGCTTTTGTTGTCACCCAAATTTTCAACGTAATCAACTGGGCTGTCCCCAAACAACTGCCCATGACTGCGCCGTACCGCATCAAGATCAGCAAAGGATTATCAAAATCGGCGATTTGTGTTTCCAGCCAAACATTTAACCCAATACCGAGATAAGCGGCCAGCATGTTTGCGACCAACCATTGCCAATATTCCAATTTCAAAAAAGTAGATTTTAGGGCGATCGCCTGTACAAAACTCAGCACCAGACCCGAACCCAAACCAGCAATCCACTGATAGCGACCCAGATCTGCAATCAGTTCGATCCCTAAAGAAAACACTGCCGCCACAATAAATCCGCAGATATTGCACAATAGCCAGCGTCGAAATAACAATGACGATTTGGATCGTCTCAATTGAGTCATCTATTCATCAATGCAAAAAAAGTGGTAGCGGCAAATTGAGGATCCCCCCGCCTACCGGCTTCCCCCCTTATTAAGGGGGGCTAGGGGGGATCAAGCCTTTATGGATGAGCAGTAAATCGTCTGTTAACCGTTATTAATGATGCAAAAAAACTTGCTAGTTGCTCAAAGCGAGTCTGTAATAGTCCCTGAAGTAGCAACGGTAAGCGGTTGAGATGTTGCGTGAATTTGCCGTAAAGCCAAACCAGTAATCACGCCATAAAGAATACTGCCGCTAATCCCGGCTATCAGGGAGAATTTTACCGGAAGAATAGTTGAGCTGAGCGTAGATAATTCCTGACTAAATAATGAAACGAGTACAAAATAGCCTCCTAACCAGGCGATCGCCCGACCGATCAAACTCGCAGGAATCCAGACCAAACTGCCCGTGCTGTGACGACTGAGCACCACTGTTTCCGCTAGGCCAACACAGCCACCGATAATGGCCCCCCACAACAAAAAACCGATTACAAACGATACCGTAAAAATACCAAAAGACGTGGTTGCAAAAATAGCCAACCAGATGCCAGCATAACCACCGACAATATTTGCGAGGAGCCATTGCCAGTAGCGAATTTTTGGGAATTTATATTTAAGAGCCTTAACTTGAGCGAGACCCGTAACCACACCGATAATTAAGCCCGACAAAAAAAGCATTTCGATATTTTGCTCAGAAAAGCGCAGCGAAAAACACAACACTGTGGCGACAGAAAACCCCAACACATTAAAACCCAGCCATCGCCAAAAAACTGGTGAAAACCATTGTGGTGCAATCGACGCAGGCTGAGTCTTCATTTCATTAAATCCAAAATTAGGGCATTTCAAAAATTAGGCTAACTTGTTGGTCACGGCCAAAGTCGAGGCGATCGCCATCTTTGAGTGGATATTTCTGTTTCGCTTCCATCGATGTGCCGTTCAAGAATGTGCCATTTGAACTGCCAACATCCAGCACAAAATAGTCCACACCATTTTCACTCCAGAGATTTGCGTGACGACGCGACACAATATCACCACCCGGATAACGAGACAAATCAATGTCTGGCGGTTGCTGATTATTAGGTTTGCCGATATGCACAACTGAAGTCGTCGGGATGGCGATCGCCTGATTACTCTGCACGTGACGCAACTGTGGGCGAACCGTTTGTAGCATTGTCGAAGCTTCTACAGGAGCAGCATCTTGTGGTGTTAAACTCCGTGGCGGTTGAGGTTCAGATGGCAAAACAGGAATTCCCATTTCTGTCTGCACTTCTGCATAAGCCCGTTTAATTACCTGAGTCGCCACCGATTGAATACCCGTGTGCTCAAAATAATTCGTTGTTTGATCCAGAACAGCCGCCACAACATCGAGATTATCGTCCGCTATTTGAATGAAGC
>JBARRZ010000031.1:0-3519 GCA_049644465.1 Limnothrix sp. | reverse complement strand
CAACCGGTAAGCTTATTTCCGAGCAGCATTTCATTTTTTACAATAACTTGACCAGTCCTGATTCTGAACAATCAGTCAAACTCATGGGCGATAATCGCACCGGAGCAGGTGATGGTGACGATGAAGTGGTAATCGTTGACCTGCGTAAAGTACCAGACAATATCGCCAAGATTGCGATCGCCGTTTCCATTTACGAAGGAGAAGAGCGCAAACAAAGCTTTGGCCAAGTAACAAACGCTTATGTCCGCCTCGTGAACGTTGAAACGAAAAAAGAAGTCTTACGCTACGCCCTCCAAGAACACTTCTCCACCGAAACAGCTCTCGTCATGGCTGAAGTGTCTAGAGAAAACGGCGAATGGCAGCTCAACGCTGTGGGTTCCGGATACCAAGGCGGATTACAAACCCTTTTAGATCGCTATCAATAAACAGTACTCAAATGACTAAGCCGAAATATCACTGTGTTTAACGCAGTGATATTTTTTGACAAAAAAGAGAGGAAGCCTTGGATAACTTCCTCTCAAAAAAGATTTGTTTTTCAACTGTCGCAATACGTTTGTGCACTAACCATATTTCGCTTTAGTATTCAGCACCACGGTACTTGAGGTTAGTGTGATGAACAATCTGGAGGCGTTGCTTCGGCGTATGAGCATGGTTCTCAGAGCCACGGTACTTACCAATTGTTTGACCTTCAGTTGCTTCAACAACGGCAGGGGTGCTGTCGTATTTGACGCCTCTATAAGAAAATTTCATGATGTTTAGCTCCTCAAAAAACTAGATGTGGGGGATGAGGTACGTTCCTTCTGGGATAATCCATACTTCCGTCTTTTGCGAAGATTCAAATGATTAAAATCAAGTGGTATTTTCGATCAAAAAGATGAACGTTTAATTTATGCTTTCTGTATAAAATCATACAAAATAAATCAGGATATGTCAACTCAATCCTATCTTTGCAACAGATCGATACACTTAATTCATACACAGATTTTGTTGGTGCGCTTTGGCTTAATCCTCAAGGACTGGCAGAAAGATTTGTTAGGATGAATAGCTACGCATTTCCCGAACACAAGCTGTTTTAAGACCCTATGGCAGATTCAAAAAAACCGATCAAACTCGTTAGTGATAACCGCCAAGCCAGATTTCAGTACGAAATTTTAGAGACTTTTGAGGCGGGCATTCAGTTAATGGGGACTGAGGTAAAGTCTATTCGCGCTGGCAAGGTCAATCTTAAAGACGGCTATGTGCTGATTCGTGACAATGAGGCGTGGCTACTGAATGTACATATTTCGCCTTATCGTCAGAGTGCTCAATTTTTTAATCACGAACCGAAGCAAGATCGAAAGTTGTTGCTGCACCGCAAAGAAATTCGCAGCCTGATCGGTCAGTTGGAGCAAAAGGGATTGACTTTAATTCCTTTGAAAATGTATCTAAAAGGCAGTTTGGTGAAGCTGCGTCTCGGTCTCGGTCGTGGCAAAAGACTTCATGACAAGCGGGAAACGATTAAGCGTCGTGAAGATCAGCGGGACATGGCGCGTGCTCTTAAGCATGGTTAAGATGCGCACTGAAGTTGAGAACCAAGAATTAGCGAACTTAGCAGGAATAGAAAGAATAATTTCTATTCAGCTTTTGTGCTTTGGTTTTGGGTGTAAATGAATGAGCAATGACGTTTTTTTTCCTCGACGCTTATTGAGCGGGTTGGGTTTTTCGCTGCTGCTTCATGGTGGGGCGAGTGGCTTGTTGTTAATTGCAATAGATCAAGAACCAATCAAGAAAATTGAGGTCGAGGAAAAACGGTTTGAACCGATTGAGGTGACCGTCCTGAGGCCTGATAATCCGGAACCAACACCAATTCCGGAAAATACGCCAGTTTCTGTAGAGTCGGTAAGGAAGGCGATCGCCCCTCCCTCGAAACCATCCCCGCCAAACCAAAGAATTACACCTTCTCTTCCCGCCAAACAACCAAGTAAAACTCCCGGATCAACCCCACAATCAACCTCTCGTCCGACACCCAAGCCAACCCCCACGCAGCCAAAATCCCCAACACCAACTTCAAAAACGCCACGATCAACACCGACTCCTGCACCTAGACCAACTTCACCAAAACCTGCGTCTCCGACTCCTCCTACCCCGGTAGCACCAGCTACACCCGCATCACCAACTCCCTCGCCTAAGCCAATTCCAGCAAAACCTACGCCTCCCAGTCCTACCCCAGCAGCACCCACACCTCCATCCCCAACAAAACCGAGTCCCAGCCCTTCACCAGCACCAGCTTCCCCACCACAGACTGCGCCTATTTCACCGGCACCAGCACCAGCACCAGTCCCTCGACCCGCACCAAAACCGATTCCCACTCCGCAACCTGCACCCATTCCCACTCCTACTCCAAAACCGCCAGCACCGGCACCAGCACCGTTACGCTGCATCAGCGGTTGCAATACCCGTAAAGGGAGTTTGCAAGGGTTAACGGGTACCACCGTAGTGCAATTTAAAGTGATGCCATCGGGTCAAGTGACGAGCGTCGGTATTGCTTCATCTAGCGGTCATGCCAGTCTCGATCAGGCGGCGATCGCCGCCGCAAACAGTATGAGATTCAACGCCCGTAACGTCGTAAATAACCAATTTCATACCGTCAATATTCGTTTTGGCTCCTAAACATCAAAAAATAAGCGTAATAAGATTTCCCATATACAAGAGAAACAATTCGTCAAAAGGAAGAATGTATCTTAATATTGTCAGATATAGAGAATTAACTTTCTTGACAAAATAAAGCCAAAAATAAGCAAGTAATATAGGAGGACATCTATGGCACTCGTCCCAATGCGTCTGCTCTTAGATCACGCAGCAGAGAACGGCTACGGCATTCCTGCGTTCAACGTCAACAACATGGAACAAATTTTGTCCATCATGCAGGCTGCTGATGAGACAAATAGCCCAGTAATTCTCCAAGCGTCCCGTGGTGCTCGTGGTTATGCAGGAGAAAACTTCCTCCGTCACCTCGTGCTTGCAGCAGTGGAAACTTACCCCCATATCCCCGTAGCAATGCACCAAGACCACGGCAACAGCCCTGCGACTTGCTACTCCGCAATCCGTAACGGTTTTACTTCCGTGATGATGGATGGCTCCCTTGAAGCCGATGCAAAGACACCTGCAAGCTTTGAGTACAACGTTGACGTTACTGCTGAAGTTGTTAAAGTTGCTCACTCCGTTGGTGCATCCGTAGAAGGTGAACTCGGTTGTCTCGGCTCCCTAGAAACAGGTAAAGGCGAAGCAGAAGACGGTCACGGTTTTGAAGGCGCACTCAGTAAGGAACAACTCCTCACTGATCCCGACGAAGCAGTGGAATTCGTAGAGCGCACTCAAGTAGATGCCCTCGCTGTTGCGATTGGTACTAGCCACGGTGCTTACAAGTTTACTCGTAAGCCTACTGGTGAAATTCTGGCAATTAGCCGGATCGCTGAAATCCACGATCGCCTTCCTAACACTCATTTGGTAATGCACGGTTCTTCTTCCGTACCCCAAGAG
>JBARRZ010000030.1:0-8527 GCA_049644465.1 Limnothrix sp. | reverse complement strand
CACTTGGGTCATACAATATCCTCCTTTGTTGGTGATGTGGGGGTTTAATAAAGGGTAATTAGTGCCAGCGCATTTGATAGCTAAATGATGGACTAATCAAATAAAATTTTTTCTAAGTGCAATGATTTTGAAGCGATTAACGTGAGCTAATCTCGACAAGATAAAGCACCTGCTTTTAGGCATAACTTTTCAATCTTACTGCAAATTCCACTGCGAAGGAAAGTTTATTGCGGTAATTTCTCACTTTTGGCCTAAATTTTTGTCGCAAGTCTATCTATCTGGATCTTCGCTAGGATATGCTGTGTGGTGCGATTTGAACGGTCTGGTAAGTATGGCGGCGACTCCTAATTATTATCAAATGCTTGAGATTTCTGCGCGGGCGACCCAGCAGGAGGTGAAAGCGGCTTATCGTCGATTGGCAAAGCGGTTTCATCCTGATATTTGTGAGAAAGAGGTTGATCAAGAACGGATTGTTTTGATTAATCAGGCGTATGAGGTTTTGGGCGATCGCCAGCAACGACAACAGTATGATTTGAGTCGGAATGCGGCCAGCTTTCGGGGGATTCGCTCGGCTCAGGGCGTGACGGTGAAGCCGCGTCATTCTACGGAAACGGACTTAGATTTGTGGTTACAAAAGATTTATCGTCCGCTGCATCAGGTGATTGATAGTATTCTGGAGCCTTTAGCAGAGCAGCTTGATGAGCTTTCGGCTGATCCGTTTGATGATGAGTTGATGGGAGATTTTGAGAATTATTTAGAGGTTTGTCTGGCGAATCTTGAACAGGCGCAAAAGCTATTTCAGTCCTTGCCGAACCCGGCGAATGTTGCTCGTGCTGCGCAGGATTTGTATTATTGCCTGAATCATTTGGGTGATGGTCTGGAGCAATTTAAGTGGTTTACGCTCAATTACAGTGAAGATTATTTGCACAGTGGTCAGGAAATGTTTCGGCGGGCGGATCAGTTCTCTTGGGAAGCGCAACAGGCGATCGCCCAACTGCATTAATTAATCAACGTGAGTTCGGGTTCAGAATTTAGAGACAGGGAGACTTGGGGATTAAAGAGACGCGGAGACTTGGAGACGCGGAGACAGGGGGACACGGGAAGTCGGAAAATAGAGATCAAGAGAATCGGGTGAAACTAATATTTTTTCAAGCAAAATCCCTGTTTTTAACAAAATCTTCGCGCCACCAGCTCTCTTCTCTCTCCCTGCCAACATTTTAAGCTTTGCTTATCCGGAATTTAGGTTAATCAAAGGAATCAGACCAAAGAAATGACTCGCTATTCCGCAAGCACCCAAGCATTCAGCACCCGATCAAGCTCTTCTGCATGGATTGGCTTACTCAAATAGTCATTCATGCCAGCCTCTAAACATTTCTCGCGATCGCCCTTCATCGCATTTGCCGTCATCGCCACAATCGGAATATCGAGATTTCGGTAGCCCGCATGGCCAAGACGCACCTCTCTTGTTGCCTCATAACCATCCATCACAGGCATCTGACAATCCATAAACACCAAGGTATAAGGACGATCGAGGGACGCTGCGAGTAGTGCCGTCAACGCTTGCTGACCATCCGCTGCGATGTCAATTTCTAGGCCAAGCTTTTTAAAGACACCTTTGCTAACCATTTGATTCACTTTATTGTCTTCGACTAACAAAATATGAGTGTCCTGAGACCAATGACGCGCTGTTGGGACAGTCGGCGATCGCCCTTTTTCCTTATACAGAGACTGCACATAATGGCGTGTGACAAGCGGTGACGCATTATTCAACGTTTCACCAGCCTCACGAATGACCGTCAACGCATCGAACAGATCAGAAGGCGTGAAAGGTTTTGGAAAATAAGCACTAAAACCCAATTCCGCAAATCGCCTTGCCTCTCCCCGCTGGGCAACCGAAGTCATCATCACAAGGGGCATTGCTTCAAACCGGTCATCTGCTTTCAGTTGCTTGCCTAACTCAGCCCCATCCATGCCGGGCATTTGCATATCCAGCAGAGCAATATCAAAAGGAGAACTTTTTTCTGGACTTTTTTCTGCTTTTGCGGCACAAACTTCTAAGGCTTCAAAGCCACTTTTTGCTTCGGCAACATGAGCCCCCCATCGCGATAGCTGGTCTGAAAGCACTTTACGGTTAGTTTCGTTGTCGTCTACTACTAAAAAGGTCAAGTCTTCTAAGTTTATTTTCGGCAAAGTCTGGGGTTTTTGATTGCTCGGCCGGAGCTTCACCGTAAACTCAAATTCGCTGCCTTGACCAATCTCACTAGTGACGCCGACATGGCCGCCCATTAATTGACAGAGCTTACTCGTGATTGCCAAACCCAACCCCGTGCCACCGTATTGGCGAGTTGTACTTTCGTCGGCTTGGGTAAAGGATTCAAACAACATTGCTGCTTTACTGTCGGCAATACCAATCCCTGTATCACGCACGCTACTGTGCAGCACAAATTGTTTGTCGGTTTTAGTGAGATGACACTGAATCACGATCTCGCCTTTTTCGGTAAATTTAATGGCGTTACTGACGAGATTCGTCAAAATTTGGCGGAGACGACCGGGATCTCCTTTGACAATTTCGGTTGTAATATTCCCTAAATCAAGAATTAATTCGATTCTTTTTTCGTGAGCTTTGGGGGCGATCGCCCGTACAAATTCTTCAAAAAACTGCCGCAGATCAAAGTCTAATTCTTCAAGTTCTAATTTACCGGCTTCGACCTTTGAAAAGTCTAAAATATCGTTAATTAGTGTTAATAAAGACTCTGCACTAGATTGGGCGATCGCCACCCGTAACTGTTGTTCTTTATCTAGAGGCGTGTCGTTTAACAAATTGAGCATCCCGATTACACCATTCATCGGCGTCCGGATTTCGTGGCTCATATTAGCGAGAAACAAACTTTTATGGCGATTGGCGGCCTCCGCAGTTTCTGTTGCGGTTTGAAGTTCTTGAGTTCGTTCTTCAACTCGTTTTTCTAGTTGACTATTATTATTTTCTAAGATTTGAAACGACTCAAATAATTTATCTGCCATTAAGTTAAAAGCGTCAGCAACTCGTTGCATTTCACCTTCACTTTCTACTTGAACATATTGATCAAAATCTCCAGCTCTAATGCCATCCACTCCTTTCTCTAGCTGTTTTAGAGAATTGATTACTGGCAACAAAATAAGCTGAAATTCAGCGAAAACAATCAATAGTAAAGTCATCAAACTGACAACGCTTACTATTTTTGAAAGTAGATCTACCCGTCCTAATTTCTTTTCGGCTACCAGCTTGTTTTGATTAGATTGAGCAATGATTTGATCTAAATGATAATAAATATTTCTTTGGTAGTAGTTAATAACTCGAAAAGCTCGGCGAGTTTCTTGTAATTTCTCCTCGGACAAAGATGATGTATCGCTGAGTAGTAGGTCTAAGCGTTCATTAAATGTATTTTCGTAACTTTTGATGACTGCTACTTCAGAAGCAAAACCAAACATCATTAACTGCTCTAAAGTTTGCTCTATTTTTGCATGGACTTTTGTTCTATTTTCAGTCGGTGAAAGTAGTAGTAAGTGATTTTTTGCTTGGTCAATTTCTGTTTGTACTAAATTCTGTGCTCGGGATGCAAGAGCAACGGCTTCTCGTGCTTGGTGGTACTCTTGCATAGTTCGATTTTTGTATCTTTCTACTACCACAATTCTTAGTAGAAATAGTCCGGCGATCGCCCCTAGCAATATTATTGAAGCACCAATGAATTTTGTGGAGATTTTCATTAAATCAGGAATCCGGGCGGCAAGATTGATCGTGTGCCATTAAGTTCTATTTTGTAACACATTTGATAGTCAGATGGAATTTTTTTGGCGTAAGATTGTTAAATGTGTTTCTATTAATGAAAAGAAGCCAAACTGTTGCTGTTGCTACTATAAATAAGAACTTTTGAGATTAATTAATTTTAAAAGGTAGATTTAGCCTGTTTCTTTGAAAAAATAGAATTGTAGCTTTTACGCAATATTTTGGTAACTTTCCGGCAATTCTTGACTAAATCATAAGTTGCTATGTCTGCAGCAAGTAACTTTATTTACATTTTCTGGCGAAACATTTACATTTTTTTACTACCTCTAAGGACGAGTACTGCGCGTGAATTGGCAACTTTGTGAAAATGACGCTTTGCCCGATGTTTTTGTGGAACGAGTGCGCGCCCTCACCCATGGCACGGGCGATCGCCACTTAGCTCAATTATTATGGCAACGCCACTTTAATGACCTCGATAAATTGGCTGGTTTTCTAGACCCTGACGCCTATACGCCGATCTCGGCGTTTGCCTTCGGTCAAGAAATGAAGTGGGCGATGAGTCGTCTGGTTCAGGCGCGAAATACTCAAGAAAAAATAGCAATTTGGGGTGACTTTGACGCGGACGGTGTGACAGCAACAAGCGTTTTGTGGGAGGGGTTAGGGCAATTTTTTGAGCAAGAACAGCAGCTTATTTACTATGTGCCCAATCGGCTGACAGAATCCCATGGCTTAAATTGTGAGGGCCTTGATCGGCTAAAAGGCTTAGGGATTAATCTCGTTGTCACTTGCGATACGGGCAGCACAAACCTACGAGAAATTGCTTACGCCAAAACGCTGAATCTTGAGATTATCGTGACGGATCATCACACGTTACCCGGCGATCGCCCTGAAGTTGTTTCAATGATCAATCCGCGTTATTTTGCCGAAACGCATCCGCTTTACAACCTTTCTGGTGTGGCCGTTGCCTACAAATTAATTGAGGCTTTATACGAAACTTTGCCGGATGTGCCGACCCAGCCAGTAACCAATTTGCTGGACTTAGTCGCCATTGGTTTGATCGCAGATTTGGTTGCCCTCAAAGGAGATTGTCGTTATCTTGCGCAGATGGGAATTCGGGAATTACAAAAACAATTAGACCCAAAAACCGTTGTTCACCCCGGCATCAAATTTCTCCTCGAAGCTTGCCGAAAAACAGGCGATCGCCCCACAGATATTTCCTTTGGCATCGGGCCGCGCATCAATGCCGTTAGCCGTATCCATGGTGATGCAAGCTTTTGCGTTGAACTGCTCACCAGTCGCGAGCTCCATCACTGCCGCCAACTCGCCCAGCAAGCCGAACTCGCCAATACCCGCCGCAAAGAGATTCAAAATACCGTTGTCCAGCAAGCCAAACGCCAAGCCGAAAAATTCGACCTCTCCACCACAGGTGTCCTCATTTTGGCCGATCCCCAATGGCAAGGCGGCGTGCTTGGTTTAGTCGCAAATCAAGTGGCTCAAGAGTTTGGTCGCCCCACAATCATGCTCACCTACGACCGCGATCAAGACCTTTGGAAAGGCTCTGCACGCTCAGCCCAAGGCATCGATCTATACGAACTAGTCCATTCCCAGCAACATTTATTACATCGATTTGGCGGCCATCCTTTCGCGGCCGGATTGAGTCTAAAACCAGAAAATCTCGAACTTTTTCAGATCGGTATTAACCAAAAAGCTCGCCGCTTTGTTGAAGACCAAGGGCAAAACGGAACCCCTTTAACTATTGACCTTGCTGTTGATATTAGCGATTTGGGCAAAGCATTATTTCAAGAGTTAAAGTGTTTAGAACCTTGCGGTATGGGAAACCCTGTTCCTAAAATATTAGTCAGAAACTGTACCTTAGAAGTAAAGCGCTTTCACAAGCTTAGAGACAAATTTAATCGCAAACTAAACTACTATAAAACTGATTTTTTGATCTGGGATGAAACAGGCGAGATTGACGGAATTTGGTGGGGTGGACACCCTGATGATTTGCTACAAGGTGATGGAATTGATATCGTTTTGGAATTAGATTATTCTTCAGTTACAAGAGAATATTTTGTTCGACTTTTAGACTGCCGTAGGGCAACTTACACGACAGAAAATACGGCAGCGGAACTGCCATCAGCTAACAGTTCTCAAACTTTAATTGATTACCGTTCGACAAAAAATCCAGAAATTGAGACAAATCAAGTTTTAATACAATCAAACTGTCCTGTTCAATGGCAAGATCTTTATCCAAATTATCAACAAGCTGTTGAGCACAAAAAATATTTGGCTCTAGCTTATAGCAATCAATTAACTTTAAATAGTGATCAAACTTTAAAAATCCTGATTGGTACAGCAAAATATTTAGTCGCAGCAAAAAAAACGATCACGACTGAGACCTTGAAAGAAAAATTAAGTTGTGGCGATCGCCGTCTTATTTTGGCTTTGCAAAGCTTAGTAAATTTTGGCTTTGCTTACGAAATAGAAGCTAACAACATTATTTTTTACAGTGTTGAACAGCAAGCTTTCCCTGAAAAAATTGAGCAATTAAAACAATTGATTGCCGAAGAAAATTTTCAGCAGCAGTATTTCATGAATGTGCCTTTAGTGGTGATGGAAAAAACATTAGGCTCCGCTGTTCAGGTTTCTGAGCTTGCTTGATTGATTGTTCCGCAAAATGTAGTCGCTAATGACTAATACTGGACGGCGATCGCCTTTACAACCCAAAAACAGGTCTGATGCCGCCAATTTTTTCTAACCCTAAGATCAGAAATATTGTTTTCCGCAAACTTGAGTTTGTAAAATACGATACTTTTCTCTGCATATTTCAATTAAATTATTACTGAATTTCAGATCTAACAATAAGTGTTTATTCGACAGACTTCTGAGATCGCCATAAACTACGACGTTATGCCGAGGTAAATAACAGATTTTTTGCTATTTTCTGTTGTTGATGAAAACATTTTCCGGATCTGAATATTAATCACCAGAAAACTGAACAAGAATCTTCTAGGGTGGTAAATGTGAGCAGTTTATTAGAAAAAAATTCTAATGCTTTAATCGTTGGCAGCATCATTCAAGGACGCTATCAAGTCCTGAGCAAAATCAAAGGGGGAGCACTATCTCGCACCTATCTCGTGCAGGATATGGGTCAGCCCAATCACCCAAAATGTGTTTTAAAGCATTATCCCTACAACAAAGAAATTCCTCGTCTGTACAAAACAAATATGCGTTTGTTTCTAAAAGAAGCAAAGCATTTACAGGTATTGAGTATTCATCCTCAAATTCCTCGCCTGATTGACTATTTTGGGATTACGGATCAAGGTTGGTATTTGATCCAAGAAATGGTGGAAGGGAAGCTCCTCAACAACATTTTGCCGATGAGTGAGTACAGCGATAATTGCTGGAGCTTTCAGGATGTTGCTCAGTTTATCCATGACGTCTGTGAGCCACTACAGTTTGTTCATAGTCAAAAAATCATTCACTGTGATCTCAAGCCAAATAACATTATTCGCCGAGCGAGTGACGATCGCCTAGTATTGATCGACTTTGGCTCGGCCCAATACATTCCGGGCTTCCAGACAAATGAAGATTCTTCAGTCGCGTCTTTGCGGACAAAAATTACGGTTAGTCCGTCAGGCTATCTAGCGCCGGAACAGCTTAGCGGGCAACCCCATGCTTGCAGTGATTTCTATGCGCTCGGCATTATGGCCATTCAGGCTTGGACTGGTCTAGATCCGGCTCGGATGAAAAAGGACAATCACACAGGTGAAGTGGTCTGGGATCAATACGTCAAGATTGACAATCCTGAGGCTTGCCGTCAGTTGGTGGCGATTATTGCGCGGATGGTGCAACCGGATATCAGCGATCGCTACCGCCGCGCGAAAGATTTACTGACAGATTTGGAATCTTTTATTGAACTGTTCCCTCAAGAAGAAGAGCCGGAATTAGACTACGACAATATTTCTTTTGAAGATTCGAGCCTCTTTCGAAAGCCGGGATCTGAAGAGGCATTATTGGGCAGCGCTTCGACAACTGATGCTGACAATGATGAGCTAGAAGATCTTTTGCCACCTGCTTTCTCTAAATCAACGCTGATTCAGGATGATCTGTTTAAGCAAACGTTTATTCAAGAGGAACCGCTAGAGTTTGGTGAAGACGAGCTTAAAGCTTTACCGGAAGAGGATGAAAAAGAGTCGTTGACAACGAGTGCAGAGTTGCTCGACGTTACACCGATGCCTCTGTACAAACGGGGCAAGTTTGGTTAAAAAAAATTTCCGATGGTGGCGATTGTTAGTGTGACGGTGGTGATCTTAAATGCGTTGTTAATTTCTTTTGGTCTTCAGCGTCTGATTGGCAATATGGCAACTTCTGATGTGCCTGCGCCGGATGATGATTTCCAACGGGCTCAGGATGCGTTTGCTCAGGGGGAATTTGAGGAGGCGATCGCCATCGCTAGAGCGATTCCCCAAGAAAGTCCGGCCTACGAATCGGCGCAAACTTCCGTTACTAGCTGGGAAAAAGAGTGGCAAGAGGGAGACCAAATTGTCGCCAAGATTAATACGGCCCATGCAGCTCAAGATTGGCAAGCTGTCGTCACCCAAGCCAAAGATCTCGGTGAAAATTCTCTATTTCGCGCCAAGGTTGCACCGCAAATTGAAGCAGCACAATTTCAGGTTGATGTCGCGGCTTATCAGCGGGTACAAGAAGCGTTTGAGTTGGCGGCTGGTCATGAATTTAATCAGGCGATCGCCACCCTTGAAG
>JBARRZ010000029.1:0-8145 GCA_049644465.1 Limnothrix sp. | reverse complement strand
ACTAAACCGAGTCGCGCACAGCCTACTCCCACAGCCCCCGACGACACCAAAATCACCCGATGTCCCATATTTTTTAGGCGCGTTAATGTTTCGACTAAAGTGGCGATCGTCGCCAACGCCAACATGCCAGTTTCTGGGTCAGTTAGGCTTGATGTCCCAATTTTTATAACAATCGTCTGCGACATTTTTTCAGAGGTCAGATATCAGAGGTCAGATATCCAGTAAACACCGAGTTAGTTCATGAAAGCACGGGTGACGAGCAAAATTCTCTGATTTTACGGCGATCGCCCTTTCCCTTTCCGCCTTCTTATATCGCAGTAGAATAGAACGAATCTTTTTAAGAAATCACAATCATCGATGACCAACACTGCGATCGCCAAAGAAAAACCCGACTGGGCAGGTGAAGACTGGCTATCCCGTCTCGTAAATATTTTGATTAAAACCAAGCCCCTCTATAGCTTGATGAAATACCAAGCACGGCAAGTTTTAATTAAAACCGCAGAGAAAAACGGCATCCCTTGGCGACAAACAGTAAAAGATCTAGAAAGTTCGACCGTGAAGCAGCATTTTGCGGAAATTGAAGACTCAAACCTCGAATATCCCGATTATTACCATGTGCCTTTTCATGCCTATAACGAGGGCAATCTTTGCTGGAAAGCGGCTTTTGAGGCGGCTCCAGCGACGGAATCGATGGCGTTGCGGGTTTGGAAAAATGAAGACTTAACCCCGGAAGTTGCAAAGGCTCGGTTACGCAATAGTTTTTTGGAAGTCGTTGCGGAATATTTGCCGGAACAGGTTAATGATGTGCTCGACATTGGCTGTTCTGTAGGGATGTCTACGATGCCGCTCCATCATTTTTTAGAAGACAAACAAGGCAAAACGATTAAGACAACGGGCTTAGATTTATCACCCTACATGTTGTCTGTGGCAAAAATGCGGGATGAGACTCAAGTGGTTAATTGGGTGCATGGGAAAGCCGAGGCGACAAATTTTGCGGATGATGCTTTTGATTTAATTACGCTGCAGTTTGTCCTTCATGAACTGCCGAATGCTGCAACTCGCGATATTTTTCAAGAATGTTTGCGGATTTTGCGTCCCGGTGGCTGCATGGCGATTGTTGATAATAATCCGAAATCGCCGGTGATTCAGGGCTTACCGCCAGCGCTTTTTGTGTTGATGAAAAGTACTGAACCTTGGAGTGATGAGTACTATGTGTTTAATGTGGAGGAAAGTCTTCAGCAAATCGGTTTTGAATATTTGACGACTGTGCCGAGCGACCCACGCCACCGCACGATTATTGCCCGCAAGCCTCTATAAGTCTCTTTTAATTTTTTTGCCAAGATGAAAATTGCGATCGCCCAACTGAATCCCACCATCGGAGATCTAGAAGGAAATGCTCGGCAAATCCTCGAAGCGGCAGAAATTGCGGCGATCGCCGAGATCCGTTTATTGCTCACCCCCGAATTATCGCTCTGTGGTTATCCACCGCGTGATCTGCTGATGCGGTCAGATTTTGTGGCACGGATGCAACAAACGCTGACAGATTTGGCCGAAAAATTACCGCCGAGTCTTGCTGTTTTGGTGGGTTTAGCCACGCCGAATGAGGGGGCGATCGCCAAAGGAGAAAAAACCCTACACAACAGTATTGCACTGCTGGATGGCGGCAAAGTACAACGCATTTTTCACAAACAGCTTTTACCGACCTACGACGTTTTCGACGAAGATCGCTATTTCGAAAATGGCAAACAGACAAATTGGTTTCACCTCTATCCAGCCGCCGATCCGAGCCAACTACACCCAGCAATTCCGATCAAAATTGGCGTCACTGTCTGTGAAGATCTTTGGAACGATGAATCTTTTTGGGGCAAACGCAATTACGAAATTAATCCGCTCGAACAGTTGGCTCGCGCAGAAGTTGACTTTATCGTTAATCTCTCAGCGTCGCCCTATACCTTTGGGAAACAGCAGCTGAGAGAAGGCATGTTGCACCACGCGGCATGGCGATATCGGTTGCCATTGCTCTATGCCAATCAGGTTGGTGGCAATGACGATCTGATTTTTGATGGGGGCAGCGTTGCGCTCAATACACAGGGGCAAATAATTTGTCGTGCGCCGAGCTTTAAATCCATTTTGATGGCGTTGGAATATAGTCAATCGCTCCACGATATTCGGCCAATTCCAGAGGCTTTACCTCAAGCGTTTCACCAAACTGTTTCGCCAGAAGTCGCCAATGATAATGCAGAAATTTATCAGGCGTTGACGCTCGGTCTACGGGATTATGCGACAAAATGTGGCTTTTCTAAAGCGGTTTTGGGTCTCAGCGGCGGGATTGATTCGGCTCTGGTTGCGGCGATCGCCGTCGATGCTTTAGGGGCAAATAATGTCCTTGGTGTGCTGATGCCTTCGCCCTTTAGCTCTGAGCATTCTGTGACGGATGCCCTTGCTCTTGCGAAAAATCTAGGCATTAACCACGAAATGATCAAAATTGAACCGTCGATGCAAGCGTTTGATGCCATGTTGGAGCCGTTATTCGCTGGGACGAATTTCGGTGTGGCAGAGGAAAATCTCCAGTCCCGCACAAGGGGAAATTTACTGATGGCGATCGCCAATAAATTTGGACATCTACTTCTTTCTACCGGGAATAAATCCGAGCTAGCTGTCGGTTACTGCACCCTTTACGGCGATATGAACGGTGGCCTTGCCGTGATTGCCGATGTGCCGAAAACCAGAGTATTTGAGATTTGTCGGTGGCTGAACCGAGACCAAGAAATTATTCCCGAAAATATCATCACCAAGCCTCCCAGCGCCGAATTGCGTCCCGACCAAACCGACCAAGATTCGCTGCCACCCTACGCTGTCCTCGACGATATTTTGCATCGCATTATTCACGAAAACCAATCAACCGCCCAATTGCTCAAAGCAGGCCACGACCCCGATATCGTTGAGCAAGTTTTAAAATTATTACGCCGCGCCGAATTTAAACGCCGTCAAGCAGCACCCGGTCTCAAAATTACAGATCGCGCTTTCGGGACTGGCTGGCGAATGCCGATTGCTTGCCGTTGGTAATGTGAGTTTGGGTTAAGGATTTGACACGGAGACAAGGGGACAAAGAGACAAGAGTGGTTAAATATTTGCTGCCTCAAAATCCCCCGCTCTCCCGCTCTCCGCGTCGCTCTATTCCAAGCTTTGCTGAGCCAAACTCAGTTACCTAGTTCAGAATCTTGCCAAGATGCAACACCCAGATACTCAATGCCTTCAGGACTGACCGCAAAACGACAGGGCAAAATCTCAACACCCGCAGCGATCGCCTCCCGAAACAGCACCCCATATTTTGGATCTTTACTATCGCCCGGCGCAAACCGATCACAATCACCGCGATTAATGAAATAGAGCATGACCGCTTTTTTCTCCGGTAACAATGCCGTCAATTCCCGCAAATGTTTTTGGCCACGCGTCGTTTCCGTATCGGGGAATAACGCCAAACTATCCCTCGTCCAAGTCGTATTTTTCACCTCTACATAGATCGGCGATCGCCCCTCTTGCGTTAGCAAAAAATCAATGCGACTTTTATTATCCGTCCCGTAACGAACTTCCCCTTTAACCGTATCGTAGCGACCCGCCAACGCCGGAATCCCTTGCTCCAAAAGCATCCCCTTCACCACCCGATTAGGCAGTGCCGTATTCACCCCAACCCAAATCGGTTCCGGTTGCGCAAGCTGGATCATCTCCCACGTATAAGCCAGCTTACGTTTAGGATTATCACTTTTCGACAACATCACTGGCG
Organism: Limnothrix sp.; assembly: GCA_049644465.1. Taxonomy (GTDB): domain Bacteria; phylum Cyanobacteriota; class Cyanobacteriia; order Cyanobacteriales; family MRBY01; genus MRBY01. The sequence goes on along the minus strand of JBARRZ010000029.1, from coordinate 4,361 downwards.
CACCCGGCTGATAAACCCCAGTCATCGGGCCAGTGTTTGGACAATGAGCCGTCACCATTTCACCAGAATCAAGCGTCACATCAGCAAAAAAACGTTTGTAGCGTTTTACAAGCGTTCCGGCAAGCAACGGCGGATAACGATAAATAAAAGTTGTAGAGGCAGTCATAGAATCTCAAAAACAAGTAAAAGATAACTGCCTTTATTTAAGTGTGGTATTGATGATCCGCCCAATCATGGAGTGGAGAAGTTAGGCGATCGTAGTCATTTTCCGTCAAAATTTGCTCGATATGTCGATCAATAATGCCTTTTTCCGCAGTCCGTTTTAAGCCGCGTGCCATCATCAGCTTGAGGTTTTCCCATGTGAGCTTTGGATCTTCAGCTTTGAGGATGTAGCCAGAACGTAGTAACTGCTCGAGATCTTGGAGTGCGGCTTCGGCTTTTTTGTAGCTTGGATCTTTATCGGCTGGCAATGGCGTCGAACTGCGCAAAGGATCTCGCTGAACTGCGGCCAGTGCTTGGCGGACAGCTGTCGCGACTTCTTGTTTAAGCTTGTTTTCTCCTTTGTCGGCTTGGCGTTTTTTGCCTTGTTCACTAGAAGCGTAGAGGGGCGGCAACCGATTCAACGCGAACGTTGCGACTTCGGAGACGTCAATGTATTTGAGGAGTTTTTCGGGCATGCTTTTGACTTGACGATGAATCTCTTGGTGCACAAGAGTTTCCATGATGTTTTGGTAAGCGCGCAGGCTGCCTTTTCCAAGTGTTGGTTGTTGTGACTGACCCATGACAGAAAAAAAGTTGATAAGTTGTTGAGAAAGAGAGGAGATTTATACCTTCTATCGATGCAGACAGATTCGTCTACGAAGATAGATCACCATAAATCGCTTGATCAAGATGCACTGCCTGCCACAATTTTACTGCGATCGCCCCAAACTTCTGTGAAAAAAGTAATAAGAAAACACGCTGACAAACTTATGTCGAGCTGACCTTTTGAGCGATTACAGCGTAAAAAGGATCTTTTGCTCCTATACCTAACATTCTCAAGAAATCTGGTGTATCCGGTGTTTTGGCGATCGCCTGCGGTTCTCCAAAGCCAGACGTCTTTGCAAAATAACTTTTGACGAGGCGAAGATGGTCTGCATCCGAACTGTCTCGCCACGCGGCGATCGCCTTCTGATAAAACATTCGATTCGAAAAACTCACAATACAAAAACCTTGCGGCCTGAGCACCCGTTGGATTTCCGTAAAAATCGCCTCCGGATACTGTAAATACTGCACCGATACCGCAATCAACACCGCATCAAAACTCGCATCATCAAGGGGAAGCTTTGGCTCTAGATTTAAGTTCTGTACAAAGAAATGATCCAGTCGCTTATTCTTTGCCAACTCAGCCTCATTCATCCCGTGCCCTTCGACATGTTCAAACGAGATATCCGGTAAATGCGAGACCCAACTACTCATCAAATCGAGTACCCGACTATCCGGCTGCAATATCTCCGCATATAGTTGCCTCAGTTGTTTAATAAACCCGTCATCCACATGGGTAACAAAGCGAGGCGAATCGTAAAATAAGTTGTCGTCGCTACTATCGAGCTTTTGACGTTGATTAGCAGAAAGAATCATCAGCAGTGAAGTACAAAGAATACGTTAAATTGGGGATAATCAGAGAATTGACCCGCACTATCTGCCCCATGTAGGCACAGATATGGATATTTCTAAAGTAACGATTTCTTGCGCGAAAAGCGACTGTCCCGGTGGGGCATCTGTGCAGCAAAGCCATTGCGGCGTCTGTCATAACCCAGTCGTAAAACGCTATCTGCGCGTCCTCAGCCCAACAACAGGATCACCATTAAAGCCAGAAACGTTATTAGAAGGTCGCTACTGGGTCACCAATTCTGCTGATATTGTCCTCGACACGCAGCCCCAAGAACGTCCTTTTGTCACGGATCAGTTTCCGGCAGAGATTGCGAGCTATCTCAAACTTTCGCCCCATATGCTCCACTGCCCAAAAGTCTTTGGTCTAACTGCAGAGAACGGTGCATGGTTACTAGAATATCCTTCGATGAGTTTGCAGCCGTCTGGTTTGCCTGTACATCCGGCTTTATTCGCTTCGTTATTAGAAGTCTGGAAATCAGCGGAACCGTTGCAACAGTTAAATTGGTTAGCGCAAATTGCGGGTTTGATGCCAGATCTGGCAAAGGAGGGGGCTGGCGGCACTCTCTATGATTTGTCTTTACTGGGTATTAATGGTGGTGTAGTCCAGATACGCCAGCTTTTGTTTGATCGAAAGCAGGGGATTAATTTCCCCAAAATTGGTCAAGTGTGGCGAGAACTGCTGGAACATCCTCACAAAAGTATTCAAGGATTTTGTTCACAGCTGTATAAAGTGTTGAAACAGGGGCGCATCAATCAGTCTCAAGTTCTGTTAGAAACTCTCAATGCGGGAATTTCGGAATTGGGTCGCTTGCATTATGAGTATCGCTACGATGTTTATACGCAGTCTGATGCTGGCCCGGCTCGTAAACATAATGAGGATGCTTGTTTCCCGGAAGCGGGTATTGTTCATAAGAATTTTCCGCTAGCGATTGTCTGTGATGGAATCGGTGGTCATGATAAGGGGGAGGTGGCTTCGGCGATCGCCATTGAAACACTCCAGAGAAATGTCGCGGCAATTGACAAGACACAGATCGCGACACCCAGTCAGCGACGAGAGATGTTATCAGAATTTGTCTTACGGGCCAACGATGCGATCAGTGATCAAAATGATCAAGAGCAACGCAAAGAACGGGCCAGAATGGGGACAACTGTGGTGATGTCTTGGGCTGAAAAACCCTATTTATATCTAACCCACGTAGGAGATTCGCGCATTTATCGGGTGACAACGGAGAGTTGCCATCAGCTTACTTATGATGATGATTTGGGTTCGCGGGAAGTGCGCCTTGGTTATGCGCTGTATCAAGATGCTTTGAGTTACCCGTCGGCGGGGGCGTTAGTGCAGGCTCTGGGGATGAATCCATCGCAATCGCTCCACCCGACAGTGCAGCAAGTTGTGCCAGATTGTGATGTTGTTTATCTCCTTTGCTCGGATGGTTTGAGTGATTATAATCGCGTCGAAAGCCATTGGCAGTCGGAGATTGTGCCGTTATTAAAGGGTCATGGGGATATTCAGCAGTTGGGAGAACGATTGATTGCGATCGCCAACTCAGAGAACGGCCACGATAATTCGACCATCGCCCTTGTGCATATGCGTTTACGCCGCAGAGAGAATGTGGCAGCGATTACGTTTCCGACTCTGCAAGAAGCTGTCGCTGTCGCTGCCGCCCCCGAAGACTCTAGTATTGCGGAGCCGCCGGTAACTGAAGCGTCAGAAAAACCTCAGCAACGACAGTCTACGAATTGGCTTTTATTGTTGGTTGGGTTGTTGGGGCTAACGGGGATTGGTTTATTGGTCTGGAATATGTGGCGGCGATCGCAGATCAATGAGCCAGTCATTAATAACCCGTCAGTTGTTGAACCCATTCCAATTTCAGAGTCTCCAAACAACACGCCACCTATCGTGATTCCGGGAGACCAACCCACTGAAGAAGAGCCTTCGTTACTCACTAAAAATCAAATTGTGCGCCTCCAGCCCGGTGCTCCTATCACGGCTTTTTACACACCTCAGGCGATCGCCGCCACCGATGCCCCAACTATCATCATTGCCGGCGGTAGCATCCTCCGAATTGAGCAAATTAACGAAGAGAATCAAGTCCTGTTAGAAGTCTGCAAATCTAGCAAAACACCGGCCAGCACAACGACAACCGCAAAAACCCTAGCCGTGGGTAATCGTGCTTGGATCGCTCCTAATATTCTCGAAACAAAATTAGACCCAGACTTTGTGGTCGATACCGAAATTGTCTGCGGAGAAGCGAAACCACCCCAAAATTGACGGATTTATCGAGCGAGGTTTGTTAGATAGGGAGAAGGGGAGAGCTAGTGACGCGGGGAAGATTTTGTTGCGAGCAGAGATTGTGATCACAAAAAATATCAATTTCACCTTGTCTCCGTGTCTCTCTACCTCCGTGTCCTCTTTCTCTAGAAATTTCTTTAAGTCCGCAACTCAAACTATTTTGTCTCACTCAACTGCAGTGTTGTTTGCCGGAATGGCAAATCGTAAGGTTCTGTAAATTCGGTGAGATAACTTTGCTGCAAATATTGCCAGTATTCTAAAAAATGATCCTGCTGGGCTTCATGAAGGTGATACAGCCCTTGATCACCCAGCCAACAAAGAGAGGTGGTCGGCGTGTTGCCCATCGGATATTCAAGGAAAACATTACTTTGCTGTTCGTCTAAATCAGGGGCAAGTCCAGCAGGGCGTTGACTTT
>JBARRZ010000028.1:0-11736 GCA_049644465.1 Limnothrix sp. | reverse complement strand
GCTTGTGATCCACTGACAGAACTTCTCCCACAAGGAAGCGCTTTCGCGCGTTTGTAGTGTAGTTGTCATGTGTTTTATGATTGCTATGATTTTTTCAAGGTGCGTTCCGCCGAAGCAGAACTCGTTTTGATGTATGAATTAATACTAGCAGACGGATAAAGTTTTGTAAAGCCCTTTTTAATATTTGCTTGGAAGTGGGTTGGAAGAAGGGCGATCGCCCTTCTTCCCCAAAACACTCATTAATTTGCACTTTAGGGAACCACCAAGACAGGACAGGGCGAAAGATTTGTCACTTTACTTGTTACACTCTCCGCTGCGCCCTCATCGGTCAAGCCCATGCCACGACAGCCCATCACAATCAACTCAGCCTCAATCTCGTCCGCCACATCGCAAATTGTAAAAGAAGGCATCCCCTCTCGCTCAATCGTGTCAGCCTCAATCCCAGCTTGTTGAAATAGATCATGGGCTTCCTTTAATAATTTGGCGACTGCCTCCTCAGAATTCATCACGCTGGCCCCACCTTCCTCCTTCGGCTCCACAACAGAGAGCAGTACAAGACGACTTTGGAAGGTTTTGACGAGGTTGACGACAGTACTTGCTGCATCACGGGCCTCACGGCTTTGATCAATCGGGAAAAGAATCGTTTTAAACATGGTTGCGCTATCTCCTAGACACAGGCTCCGGTAAAATCTGCATGGAGATATTTTTCGGGAGCTGGAACTCACAATTCAATTTTCTCGGAAAAATGCGCCACTTCTCATGACAAGATGACAGAACTTTATAAAAAGCAAGCAATTGGAGGATCTTAGTAGTGTCTAAGAAATCAGTCGCAAATTTAACAGAAGCGGATTTAAGCGGTAAGCGGGTTTTTGTTCGGGTTGACTTTAATGTGCCTGTAGACGAAAAAGGCGCAATCACAGACGATACTCGTATTCGTGCAGCATTGCCTACAATCAAGTATTTAACTGAAAAAGGAGCAAAGGTTGTTCTCGGTAGCCACATGGGTCGCCCGAAGGGTCAAGTGGTCGAATCCATGCGTCTCACACCAGTCGCAGCTCGTTTGTCTGAGCTATTAGGCCAAGATGTTGTGAAATGTGATGACTGTGTTGGTGATGCAGTCTCCGCAACGGTTTCTGGTTTGAACAATGGTCAAGTGGCTTTACTTGAGAATCTGCGTTTCAATCCCGGTGAAGAAAAGAATGATCCTGAATTTGCAAAGCAGTTAGCGGCTAACGCTGATGTCTATGTAAATGATGCGTTCGGTACTGCTCACCGTGCCCATGGTTCTACTGAAGGTGTGACTCACCATGTGGATACTTCTGTGGGTGGTCTACTTATTGAAAAGGAATTGAAATTCCTCAAGGGTGCAATTGAAGCGCCAAAGCGTCCTTTGGTGGCGATCGTGGGTGGCTCGAAGGTTTCCAGTAAAATTGGCGTAATTAAAACTCTCCTTGAGAAGTGCGACAAGTTGATCATTGGCGGTGGCATGATCTTTACCTTCTATAAGGCGCAAGGTCTAGCTGTCGGTGGTTCTCTGGTGGAAGAGGATAAGGTCGAATTGGCGAAGAGTTTGATGGAACAGTCTGATGGCAAAATTTTGTTGCCTACTGATGTTGTCATCGCTGACAACTTCGCGCCGGATGCGAATGCTAAAACCGTTAGTGTGAAGGAAATTCCTGATGGTTGGATGGGTCTAGACATTGGCCCTGATTCGATCAAGGTTTTCCAAGATGCCCTCGCGGACTGTGGCACTGTCATCTGGAATGGCCCCATGGGTGTTTTTGAGTTTGATAAGTTTGCTGTCGGTACTGAGGCGATCGCCAACTCCCTAGCCGAACTAACCGACAAAGGCTGTATCACCATTATTGGTGGCGGTGACTCCGTTGCAGCCGTCGAGAAAGTCGGCGTTGCCGAAAAGATGAGCCACATCTCTACAGGTGGTGGTGCAAGTCTTGAACTCCTCGAAGGCAAAGAACTGCCCGGTATCGTTGCCCTTGACGACGCGTAAGCAGCATTGAATTGGTAGAAAATTTACATTTTGATCAGTCCCCTGAGCCACGGTTTAGGGGATTTTTTTGAGGAATAGGGCACACTGACCATGAAGATAAATGCAAATGGGTAACTTTTCCACAACAGAACCCATCAACCCAAAACTCTTGCGATAGGCTGGAGCTAAAACCGTTTATCGTTTCTAACAAAATAGAGGCAGACAAAATATGGAACCTTTGATACTCGTGTTTCTAGCACTCGGCGGCTCCGCACTATTTGGCTCCGTAAAAATCGTTAACGAAAAAAATGAATACCTTGTTGAAAGCCTTGGCAGTTACAAAACAACTCTAGGCCCCGGCTTAAAGTTTGTTACTCCTTTTATCGACAAAGTTGTTTTCAAAGGCACCACCCGCGAACGAGTACTTGATGTACCGCCCCAGTCCTGTATTACCCGCGATAATGTCTCCATCACAGCAGATGCCGTTGTGTACTGGCGCATCGTTGACATGTACAAAGCTTATTACAAGGTCGAAAATCTCCAGATGGCGATGGTGAACCTTGTTTTAACGCAAATTCGTTCTGAAGTCGGCAAGCTCGAACTTGATGAAACGTTTACAGCTCGCACTGAAATGAATGAATTACTTCTGCGGGAATTAGATGTTTCTACCGATCCTTGGGGCGTAAAAGTTACCCGCGTAGAATTGCGAGACATCATGCCATCGAAAGCAGTATTGGATTCGATGGAATTGCAGATGACAGCGGAACGGCAAAAGCGGGCATCGATTTTGACGTCTGAAGGTGAACGGCAATCGGCGATCAACTCGGCTCAAGGTCGGGCGGAATCAAATCTTTTGGAAGCTGAAGCGGAGAAAAAGGCAGCGATTCTAGCGGCGGAGGCAGAAAAAACATCGATTATTCTCAAGGCGGAAGCGGAACGTCAAGAGTCTGTGTTGCGTGCCCAAGCGACTGCCCAAGCGACTCAGATTGTGTCTCAACAATTGCAGGGAAACCCGGATGCGCAAGAGGCGTTGCAATTTATTTTGGCGCAGGAATATTTACAGATGGGTCGCGCTATTGGTAGTAGCGAAAGTAGCAAGGTGATGTTCTTAGATCCCAACAGCATCGTTTCTACCCTCGAAGGGATGAAGTCGGTGATTGGTCAGGGGAATAGCAGTGAACTGGCGGCTTTGGAAACGAAGCTCCATAAGATTGACCGCCATTCTGCTGGTTAGAGATAAATGCGGATCCCCCTAGCCCCCCCTTGAAAAAAAGGGGGGCTGTTTCATTCTTGAGCATCGGTGATTGTTGAGATTAATTAAGATCTGCCTAGACTGACTGAGGATCCCTCTGGCTTCGCCATCTCCCTTTGAAAGGGAGACAAATTTGTAAACAGAGTTACCGCAGAAAAAGACATCATCAATTTACAAGCTACTAACTGACTCTAATTCTGTGATTCTGTGGTTTTGGAATAGCCTTGCCCTTGAGAAAAAGGGGGGAACTGGATGATTAGGGTTGGTCTAGGAATACGCCGATAGCGTTGTTAACTCGTCCGGCTGTGGAGGAGTGGCGATCGCCGAGATCTCCTCCCACGACTAGCGCCGATGAACCACCGCCATCAAGGTTGAGGGCATCTGTTGCGCCGAGGCGTAGCAGAATGTCTGACCATTCTCGCAGGGTTGCCCCGGAGCTTTCAAGAGCTGTGCCATGAACTGTTGCCAGCATAATTTTATTGTCGCGGGTGCGGGCGATCGCACTACGGGAAGCTGACTGATAGTTAAACGCTTTGCTAAATTGCTCCGCTTCTCCATCGAGCACAATGCGATTGTTTTGAACTAATAAAGGCCCAGCTCCCATAATTTGCGGCAAGTTATTGAAATTTTCGGGGAAGACCGTATTTTCTAAATTAAATCTTGTGCCGACTGGAAATTTTGCTGCACCACTCCGAAACGACCGAAACGCCAGTAAGTAGCCATCCGCCGGAATTGCATAGCTATCAGCACCTGCTTTTTGCGCCGCATACTCTGCCACAACTTGCCCGTTGCTGACTGCCAAAACAACTTCGTCATCAATCAATGTTGTATAGCGATCGCCCCATGCTTTGGTGTAACGAGCTGCCCCCGCTTTTACATAGCCGCTGTTGAGCAACTCGATGGATAGCACTTCACCGTTCTGTGCCACTAGGGTTTCCCGCATGGACAAACGCTCAAATTCCCAGTTACCTTGGTCGTCCCAGCCCACTGCCCCGCGATTGAGAATTGGGCTAGAACGCCAGACATTATCTTCACGAATCGCGCCCAAAGGGTAGTAATTGTTGCGGTTAAAAAAGCCTGCATTAATAGCGGCGATCGCCCCGTTTGTTTCCGCTTGAGTGATCATCGGCGCTAAGCCCACAATCGTCTGGTCTGACGGCGCGAAGGGAGCCAGTTTCAAATTACTGCGCGTCGGGTCAAGCTCTACCCATGTCACCCCAAAACCGCCGTTGTTTTTACCGGGCAACACCACATTTTGCTGTCGCCACGTCATGCCGGGCAGCCATTCCACCGTGCGACTAGGACGATAATCTCGCCGTAAATCAATGATTAAACGGGGCGGATCTGTCAAAGTTGACACTTGAATCTGAGGGGCGATCGCCGTAGAAAATGTCAAAGTTGTTTCCGAACCCTGACTTCTCACCGTAAACGGCAGCGCAGATGGCTGTTGCTCCGGCGCTTTCTCTGTCTTTTCATCTAAAAGCGGCGTTAAAAAACTCGCCAAATTACCCTGTAGCGTGACCGTTGTGGGCGTTGCTTGTCGCCACAAAATCGGCCGGTCCAAGTCCATCACAATCCGTTCGCCCCAAGCCTGCCGCCCCTGCCGAATGTTGAGAATCTTGGCCGTTGGCGTTTGTAGCTCCAGCACTTCCCCTTGCCCGCGCCACTGCCAGCCTTGCCCCGTTGCAAGCTCCGTGACATCCACATACCGATACGGATTGGCAAACTTTACTGGCAGCACGCCACTACCCTCAAACCAAGCCACAGGCTGAGTCAGACTATCCCGCGTATCCAAAAGCTGAATGCCCAAGCTTTTTTCTAGACCCATCGATTCCACACCGAGATGCGTCTTGCCATTCTCCGACCATGTCGCCCAGTTGCCTCGCAGGGTTTGTCCATTTAAACGAACACGATTGCCATGGGATGTCAGATTGTCTGACTCTGCGGCGATCGCCGACGCAGAATTCTTCATCAAAAAAACAGACTCCGGTAACCAACAGCCCAACCCCCACAACAGCAAACCACCAGCCATAAACCGTTGCCAAGCCTTATCCATAATCCCGAACCCCTACGATGACATCATCAAACATTGACTTCTTACCCCCAAAAGGGTTCCAAATCCTGATAAACCCTAGCCCAACAAATCCATTACCAATAGTGACACCTATTGTTAAAACAAAATTTTTCTTATAATATTGCTACGCGACTTTTAACGGTCACTTTGTCAAGGCCCTTCTTAACGAGAGTTAACGTCAAGCGAAAAAATAAAAGCCACAGGTTTTGTAAATACCGACATGAGTGCAAAACCTGTGCAAGAATATGGTTTGCTTTTCCTTGACTAGCTCAAAAATATCAGTATCTTAAAACTGGATTTAGCACCGAGCTACCAAACGAATGCTCCGCTAACTTAATTGCACAATGACAGTTCTGCACCGTTTTTGCGCATCCCTCTCAAGGGCTTTTTCTACAAACTCCTACCTATGGATCGAGACACAATGAATCACACAGGCACTCCCTCACCCCAAAACGGTTCAGGTTCACAACAAGAAAAGTATTACACCGGTCCCCGTTGGCTTGTGGAAGAGCGGGATGCCTGTGGCGTTGGATTTCTAGCGTATAAAGATGGTCGCAAAACTCATAAACTCATTGAACAGACATTGTTTGCTCTAGGCTGCATGGAGCACAGAGGCGGCTGTACGGCAGATCGTGTGTCTGGCGATGGTGCTGGCATTATGACTGCTTTGCCTCACGAATTATTTACGGATTGGTTTACCAGCAATAGTATTCCTCAACCTGCTCCAGAGACTTATGGGGTGGGCATGGTCTTTTTACCTCCAGATTTTACGGAACGCGCTGAGGCGATCGCCCTTGTCGAAAAGATTTTGAGCCGCCGTAATTTCAAAGTATTGGGATGGCGCGATGTTCCGGTTAGTCCAGACACGCTCGGTGTGCAAGCGCGGGAAAATCAGCCTTATATGGCGCAGATTTTTGTTATTTCTGAGCAGGGGCTAGCAGGCGATGATCTCGACAAAGCGCTCTATATCGCTCGTTCGGAAGTGGGCAAATACTTAACAGATTTCTTTTATGTTTGTTCGTTGTCCTGCCGCACCATTGTGTACAAAGGCATGGTGCAATCGGCTGTGTTGGGTCAGTTCTACCAAGATTTGACGAATCCTTTTTATAAGAGCGAATTTGCGGTATATCATCGCCGCTTTAGTACCAACACGATGCCAAAGTGGCCCTTGGCTCACCCCATGCGCCTCCTTGGTCACAACGGCGAAATCAATACGCTCATCGGTAATATCAATTGGATGACCGCGCGGGAAAATATTTTAGAAATTCCGGGTTGGGAAAAGGATGATATTGAGGCATTGCACCCGGTTGTCAACATGGACAACAGTGACTCGTTCAACCTTGATAGCACAATGGAAATGCTCGTCCGCGCTGGGCGATCGCCGATGGAAGCAGCCATGATTCTTGTGCCAGAAGCCTATCAAAATCAACCAAGTCTCAAAGAACGCCCTGAAATTACCGATTTTTACGATTATTACGCAGGCTTACAAGAGCCTTGGGATGGCCCCGCCCTTTTGGTCTTTAGCGATGGTAAAACTGTGGGCGCGTCCCTAGACCGCAATGGTTTGCGCCCTGCTCGCTATTGCATCACCAAAGATGGTTATATTCTGGTGTCTTCTGAAGCTGGCGTTGTTGATGTTCTTAACGAAGACATTATTGAAAAAGGACGTCTCGGCCCCGGTCAAATGGTCGCTGTCGATTTTCAGACCCAAGAAGTTTTAAAAAATTGGGAACTGAAGCAGCGCGTCGCGAAAGGTCAACCCTATGGCGACTGGCTTGCTAACAACCGCCAAATTCTTGAAAAGCAAGGTTTTGGTACAGACCTAACGCAAGAAAAAGATGTGTTGTTGAAGCTGCAAACCGCGTTTGGCTACACGGCTGAAGATGTGGATATGATCATCAACGCCATGGCTGAAATGGCGAAGGAACCCACATTCTGTATGGGTGATGATATTCCGCTTGCTGTACTGTCTGACAAACCTCGCTTGTTGTACGACTACTTTAAGCAGCGTTTTGCGCAGGTCACCAACCCACCAATCGACCCGCTCCGGGAAAAACTGGTGATGTCTCTCAATATGTATCTCGGTGAACGGGGTAATTTATTAGATTGCGGTGCGGAAGATGCTCAAGGCATCAAAATTGATAGTCCGATTCTGAACGATACCGAACTAGACACAATCCGTGCGAGTTCACTTGGTACGGCGACTATCGGCACAACCTATGCGATCGCCAATGGGCCATCCGGTTTAGCCAAAGCCATCAAAACGCTCTGTGATGCTGCTGAAAGTGCGGTCAAAGCAGGCGCGAAAATTTTAGTTATCAGCGATCGCCTCGTGGGCACTGTTGACGAAAACCAAAGCTTTATCCCGCCGTTGCTGGCCGTCGGTGCAGTCCATCACCATCTAATTGCTAAAGGAGTACGTCTCAGTGCGTCACTCGTTGTTGACACTGCTCAATGTTGGAGCACACATCATTTTGCTTGTCTCGTCGGTTATGGCGCGTCGGCAATTTGCCCTTACTTGGCACTCGAAAGTGTTCGCCATTGGTGGCATGCTCCTAAAACTCAAAAGCAAATGGCCTCAGGTAGTGTTGAGCCGATTTCTATCGAGACAGCCCAAGAAAATTATCGCTATGCCATTGAGTCTGGCTTATTGAAAATTCTTTCGAAAATGGGAATTTCCTTGCTGCCGTCTTACCATGGCGCACAGATTTTTGAGGCGATCGGTCTCGGCATGGAAGTGGTCAATACCGCATTTAAGGGCACAACATCCCGTGTTGGTGGCATGACTCTTGCTGATCTCTCGCAAGAAGGTGTTGCGTTTCATAGTCGCGCTTTCCCGCAACTATCTGTGACGAAGTTGGCTAACTATGGCTTTGTGAACTACCGCAAGGGTGGAGAATATCACATGAATTCTCCCGAAATGACAAAAGCGTTGCACAAAGCGGTTGCGGCCTATAGCTCTAACGAAGAGGAAGCCTACGACCATTACGATGTGTACCAAAAATACCAGTCGAATCGTCCAGCCACAGCCCTCAGAGATTTGCTCGATTTTGAAGGCGATCGCCACTCAATCGATGTAAGCGAAGTTGAAGCTGTCGAAGATATCGTTAAACGCTTCTGTACAGGCGGCATGTCTCTTGGTTCCCTCTCTAGAGAAGCCCACGAAACTCTAGCCGTTGCGATGAACCGTTTGGGTGCAAAGTCCAATTCCGGTGAAGGCGGCGAAGATCCCGTCCGGTTTAAAGTGCTCGATGACGTTGATGGTGAAGGCGATTCTCCAACACTGCCCCACCTCCATGGTCTCAAAAATGGCGACACTGCCAGCTCTGCGATCAAGCAAATTGCCTCCGGTCGTTTCGGCGTTACCCCCGAATATTTGATGAGCGGCAGACAGCTCGAAATTAAGATGGCCCAAGGTGCAAAGCCCGGTGAAGGCGGTCAACTTCCCGGTAAAAAAGTCAGCGAATACATCGCCATGCTGCGGAATTCCAAGCCCGGTGTTACTCTGATTTCGCCACCGCCCCACCACGACATCTACTCCATTGAAGATTTGGCTCAGCTCATTTATGACTTGCACCAAATCAATCCCGAAGCCAACGTCTCCGTGAAACTTGTCGCAGAAATCGGCATTGGGACGATCGCCGCAGGAGTTGCAAAAGCTAATGCCGACGTGATTATGATTTCCGGTCACGACGGCGGTACAGGCGCATCGCCGCTTAGCTCTATCAAACATGCCGGTTGTCCATGGGAGCTGGGCGTGACAGAAGTTCACAGAACCTTAATCAACAATCAGTTGCGCGATCGCGTCACCCTCCGAGCTGACGGTGGTCTCAAAACAGGTTGGGACGTTGTAATGGCCGCAGTCATGGGTGCAGAAGAATATGGCTTCGGTTCCATCGCCATGATTGCCGAAGGTTGCATCATGGCGCGAGTTTGTCACACTAACCAGTGCCCCGTCGGCGTAGCAACACAGCAAGAACGTCTGCGTAAGCGGTTCAAAGGTGTGCCCGAAAATGTCGTGAATTTCTTCTACTTTATTGCCGAAGAAATCCGTTCTATTTTGGCCAAACTTGGTTTCCGGAGCCTCAACGAAATTATCGGTCGCGGAGATTTGCTCAAGCCCCGTGCGACAGCCACTTTGGCGAAAACGGCTGGCTTGGTTTTAGATTGCCTCACAGATTTGCCCGATGTACGCGTAGATCGTAAATGGTTAAACCACGGAGCTGTTCACAGTAATGGTGTTGTACTCGACGATCATCTTTTAGCTGATGAAGCTGTACAAAAAGCGATCCGCGAACAAGGTTCTTTGACCCAAGAATATGAAATTATTAATACTGACCGTTCTGTCGGTGCGCGTATTTCTGGTTTTATCGCTAAACAATACGGTAATGAGGGCTTTGAAGGAGAATTGAACTTCAACTTTAAAGGAGCTGCTGGCCAAAGCTTCGGTGCGTTTAACCTGATGGGGATGAAAATGCAGCTCGTCGGTGAATCCAATGATTACGTCGGCAAAGGCATGAACGGTGGTGAGATTGTCATCGTACCTCCTGCAGACATTAATTACGAAGCGGCAAATAACGTCATCATCGGCAACACATGTTTGTATGGTGCTACGGGCGGTACGCTTTACGCGAACGGCTTAGCTGGCGAGCGTTTTGCAGTCCGTAACTCAAAGGGCACTGCGGTTGTTGAAGGAACTGGTGACCACTGTTGTGAGTACATGACAGGCGGTGTAATTGTCGTCTTGGGTAATGTCGGTCGTAATGTCGGTGCTGGTATGACAGGCGGTTTGACTTACATTCTTGATGAAGAGAATTCTTTGCCTGACAAAATGAATACGGAGATTGTTTCGATTCAGCGTATTGGTACTGCGGCTGGTGAAAAACAACTGAAGGATCTCGTTATGGCTCACGCAGAGAAGACAGGCAGTCCGAAGGCGAAAGCGATTTTGGCTGATTGGCCGACTTATTTAGAGCAATTCTGGCAGGTTGTTCCTCCTTCTGAGGCGGAAAATCCTGAGGCGAATGTCAGTTCTATTCAAAAGGAATTGACTTCTGTGTAATTTGTTTTTCTGCGAAGATAATTGACTCGCGAAATTATTAAATTAATTGTCAAATTATTTTTTATAAGTCTCCTGCTGATGTGTTTAGCAGGGGATTTTGTTTTTGGCAGATTTTCGATGAATGGAACGGCGATCGCCCCCCTTTTTTCAAACATCTATTACCGACGTTAATGCCCCAGAGTATTAATATCTAGATAGAGCAGAGCCTGATTCGAGGTGAAAGAATCCCCATGGTACAAACTTCTATTCCTGTTCCAGATTGGCTGACTGACGACGGCGATCGCATGACCTTCGCCGACTTTCTCGAATATGACGACGGTAAAGATACAAAGTACGAATTAGTCCGAGGATTTTTACAGAAAATGCCGACTGCCACTATGCTTCATGTCGCCATTTGTCAGTTTTTGCTGCACACTTTTCGGGACATTTGTTCGGATAAAGAGTTGGGATTATTGGCTGGTTGCGATGTTAGCGTTCGTACTGAAGATAAAACGGGTCGTATTCCTGATGTGGTGGTGAATACCGTTAACCATTGGCAAGCTGCTGGCGATCGCCAAGGCGGTGCAGCCTTTCACCATGGGGAAACTCCCGCTTTGGTGGTGGAGGTGGTTAGTACCAATTGGAAAGATGATTATCTACTCAAGCACGGCGAATATGCCTACATCGGCATTCCCGAATATTGGATTGTCGATCCGAAGCGGGAATTAATTCGCATTTGTACCCAAATGGCAGGCGAAGATGGTTATGCTCATCAAGATTTCAAGCCGGGCGACACGATCAAATCGGTTCTTTTTCCCCAGCTCAATTTGACTGTCGATAAAATTTTTGAGCCAATTCTTGTGGAAGAGATGCTTCAGGCTGATAAGGAAAAGCAAAGCGAATTACAACAAGAACTAGCAGCAGAGAAACGGCGATCGCAGCAATTAGAAACCCTCCTACGGGAGAAGGGCATCAGCTTGGACGAATTAGCCTGACTTTTGCTTACAAGGCTCCAGCAGCCGTTTTATCAATCACGCCGAAACCAAGGTGGGATGTGATGTTCATCGCCTGCACAACGGGTTCACTGTCAGCATTTTTGAGGTAATCAATTACGGTGACCGCGCAATTACCCTGCTTAATCGCCCAGATATCTTTGGGCTGTAAACCCATCAAGCGACAAAGCACCACTTTATTGATGGCATCGTGGGCCACAACAATCCCCACTTGGTTAGGTTTCGCTGCGTACTTGGTGACGATTTCATCCCAGGCGATCGCCGCCCGATCCCAAACTCCTTGGATATTTTCACCCTCAGGCATCTGCACCGTTTCTGGAGTTCCTTGCCACTCAGCTAACATACCGGGAAAATTCGCCTCGATCTCCG
>JBARRZ010000027.1:0-5579 GCA_049644465.1 Limnothrix sp. | reverse complement strand
CGCAAGTTTACAATTAGTCTCTTTCTCCGGGGAGAAAAAGTATTGAAGATCAAGATGCTTTATACGCTGGCAGAAACGTTTCCAATTAGTCTCTTTCTCCGGGGAGAAAAAGGAAAAGTAACCCACTTTTCGTAACGTTTTTTCCATGTTTCCAATTAGTCTCTTTCTCCGGGGAGAAAAAGCGTTGTTTTAGCGGGCCTGGCATTGATAGCAGCTAGTTTCCAATTAGTCTCTTTCTCCGGGGAGAAAAAGAAATGGTTCTACAGCAGAGTAAATGAGAGCTTTGTAGTTTCCAATTAGTCTCTTTCTCCGGGGAGAAAAAGGAGGGAGAAATAATTGCAAGCAAACCCCCCCCGGTTTCCAATTAGTCTCTTTCTCCGGGGAGAAAAAGCAGGAAGCTATTAGCGATCTGGCATCAACGAAAGAGTTTCCAATTAGTCTCTTTCTCCGGGGAGAAAAAGCTAGGATTCGACACCTTCCTCACTACACAGTTTAGTTTCCAATTAGTCTCTTTCTCCGGGGAGAAAAAGGGTAGGGGTTTAGAACCCCTGATATGACAGCATTCTAACACCCCATTTTCGCGGGATAGAAAAAAAGGCCAAATGATTGACACTTATTCTCAATAAGGAGCACCCTCCGACGGCTGAAAGCCTTGCTGTATAAGGCTCGCGCGGGATAGCACGAAAGAATAGGGGTTTCAGCGATTTTGAATATCCCACGGCTTTTGGAGCTATTACGAGAAAAATAGAGTTTGAGAGAGTAGCCAGCAAAATATCAAGTCTCACCATGAAAAACACGTTTAAATCAAAATTCCGCATTTTATAGCCGCCATTCAAACAAGGCTACAACCCTCATTATAACTGAATTACAGCGATTTTTCATCTCCCGAAATCAGCCTTTTCATTGCCCCAAAATCCTAAACAATTAGTAACCCCAGCCATTTATTACCTATAGAAAACCTATTTTCCAACCAAAAATAAAGATTTCTAACATTACTTAAACCCACACCAAAACCCCACACCAATCTCACCGCGACTTAACATACAGCCGATCCAAAACACATTTCACGCTCGTGTGCTGCCACTTATCCCCACGCTTCGGTTTATATCCCTTCTGATTTAGATAATCGGCAATTTTCCGCAAACTTTTACCCGACTTATGATGCCGACGAATCACATCAATCACGTCTACTTCATCCGATTTAATTACTAACTCTCCATCCACAGATTTAAATCCAAACGCAGGCGCACCATAAGCATATCCACCATTTTCTGCCTTCGCTTTTCGCCCACCCTGAGTCCGTTCACTAATCTGAGATCGCTCTAATTCCGCCACCGCCGCCATCATGGTCAACACCATCTTTCCCATCGAAGTTGACGTATCCACATTCAGATCCAGCAATACCAAAACCTTATTATTCGGCTGCAAAATATCTTCCACAAGGGTCAATACATCCCGACAGTTCCGCGCAATCCGATCTAACTTAATCGCAATAATCCCATCTGCATCCATTGCCACATGATCCATCGCCGCGAGAAATTGCGGACGATCTTCAGTATTTTTGCCACTACCCACTTCTTGATACAGATGCACTAACTCATGACCATAGGCATCACAATAAGCCTGAATCCGTTTCATCTGCTCCGGAAGAGAGGTATTTTCCCGCTGACCCTCCGAACTCACCCGTACATAGCCAACCAATTTCACTTGAAATACTTACTCAATCTGTAATAACAGCATTCTACAGTACAAGTTATTTCAATAAACGTTATGTAGTATTGTGTGTAATTCCTATCTATATAAAGCTTTTAGGCTTGTTTGGATTTTGAGACGTAATCAACCGCCAAAACTAGTTGTTATGTACTGTTATGGGACTGACTTCCAAAAGAATATATTGACAAGCTGCTAGAACCCTTGAAGTTTTGCGCAAATGTATCGTGATTATGATGCGAGGGGCGATCGCCTGTCTAGATACTCTATGGCAATAGATGTGATTGAACTATGCCTCACCATTCAGATAAAAAGCCAGAATTGTTTTGAGTCGGATTGAAAAAAAACCGAAACAGTACAAAAACACCAGATCCACAAATTAGACAGGTTTGCGCCACAGTTGCGCCATAAATGTGACTTTTTGATAGTTTTGGCGATCGCCTCCCAGCATTCAAAAACGCCTGATTCGCAACAACATCGATAAAAGTCGCACTTATTGAGAATGAAACGGAAAATCCCACTTTTTGTGGCGCAAAGTTGGCACAACTGTGGAGCAAACTTGTCTACTCCACTACCCTCGAATTTCTAGTCATCCAGAGAAAATTTCCCCACACCTGACGCACCTCTGGAAGTCCTTTTTTCATTTGTGCGAAATAGCTCAATTTTGAAGCTGATTTTCTTTGACCTAAAAAAGAAGAATTTTTAGTGATGTTGGCGATCGCCAAAACTATTTTTCACAATCTAAGCCAGCATCGTCCCGATCAATGAATCCTTAACGTACGATTTTTTCCGGTGCGTGAGCTGACCCTTACAAGCCTTGTAAAGAAATCTTTTTAAGCGAAACCGTAACTTTCTGTTCAAATGCCCCTGCTAGTCCTATTTATCCTCGACTTCGGCTTCCGTATAAACCTTGGCTTGTTCAAGGACTAACTCAATGGCGAGAGCTGCCATATCGGGCGGGTAGCCATATTGACGGAGTAGGCGTTTAACCAAAATTTTCATTCTGGCTCTGACGCTTTCTTTTAGGTTCCAATCGATAGAAGCATTTTTCTTGATTCTCTCGGTCAGGGCGATCGCCAAATTTTTCAGCTCATCGACTCCCATCACATCCACAGCACTATCATTTTTGGAAAGGGCATCATAAAAGGCGAGTTCATAGGGTTCTAGTCCGAGTTCTTCACCGCGTTTGTCGGCTTCGGTAACGTCTCTGGATATATTCAGAAGCTCTTCGATAATGTCGGTGACGCTGATGACGTGGTTATGGTAGCGGCGTAGGGAATCTTCCAGCATTTCGGCTAGTTTGCGGCTCTGGACAAGGTTCACTTTGCGGCGGTTGCGTACTTCGTCATTGAGGAGTTTTTGCAGGAGTTCGACCGCTAGGTTTTTGTGTTCCATGCCCCGCACTTCGTCGATAAATTCATTGGAGATGATGGAAATATCGGGGTCTTTGATGCCTGCTTTGTCAAAGATATTAATCACGGCATCACTCACCAAAGCTTGATCAACAACCTGACGGATTGCGCTTTCGATTTCGCGGTTGCTGAGTCTGCCATCGCTAGGTTCGAGTTTGTAGATGCTGGCTTGGATGGCTTGGAAAAAGGAGATTTTTTCGGCTTCGGCTAGGGCTTCAGGATGGGGGACAGCAAGGGAATAGGCTTTTGATAATGCGGTAACTTCCCTGAGGAATCTTTCTTTGAGGTCGGGTTGGCAGACAAAATCCATGGCGGCGGTGAGGATGTTTAATTTCTCTCCGGTGCTGGCGACGAAATAGCTTTCATAGTCGAAGCCTGCGAGGATTTGTTGTACGACTTCGATTTTGCTCAGGAGTAATCCTAAGGCGACTTCTTGATCGAGGGTTGGTTGTCCTTTGCCGCCGCTCTCTGCATAGAAACTGAGGGCTTTTTTTAGTTCGGTGGCGAGTCCTAAATAGTCCACTACTAAGCCGCCTTGTTTCTCGAAATAGACGCGGTTAATTCGGGCGATCGCCTGCATGAGGTTATGGGATTTTAGGGGTTTGTCGATGTACATGGTATGGAGACATGGGGCATCGAATCCGGTTAACCACATATCGCAGACGATGACCATTTCGAGTTCGTCTTCGGGATCTTTGAGTCGTTGGGCTAGGATTTGGCGATCGCCTTTGCTGGTGTGATGTTTAACGAGGTTTTCTTTGTCGGCGGCGTTGGCTGTAAAAATGACTTTGATTTTGCCTTTGCTTAATTGGTCGTCATGCCAGTCTGGTAGAAGCTGAATAATTTGGTGGTAAAGCTCGGCGGCAATGCGGCGGCTCATGGTGACGATCATCGCTTTGCCTCGGTTGACTTTTTGGCGTTCTGCGAAGTGACTAACGATATCTTGGGCGATCGCCTCTAATCTTTCGGTGGCTCCGACTAGGGCTTCTAATTGGGTTCCCTTGGCTTTGGCTTTTTGGGTGCTGCTGAGTTCTTCAAATTGCAGATCGTCGTCTAGCTCATCGAGGAGCTGTCGTCCGGTGTCGTCGAGTTCGAGTTTGATTAGTCGGCTCTGGTAGTAAATGGGAACGGTTGCGCCATCTCTAACGGCTTGGGCAATGTCGTAAATGTCGATGTAGCTCCCAAATACTTCTTTGGTGTTTTTGTCGGCAGCTTCGATGGGTGTGCCTGTAAATCCGACAAATGAGGCATGGGGTAGGGCTTCGCGGATATATCTAGCAAAGCCGTATTTGGTCTGTTTGCCGATGACTGTTCCGGCTTCGTCTTTGATATCGACTTGTTTGGCTTTAAATCCGTATTGGCTCCGGTGGGCTTCGTCGGCTAGGACAATGATGTTTTGGCGATCGCTCAACTTTGGGTATACCCCCCTTTGGTTCCCCCCAGTGGTGGGAAAATCTCCATCGGTCGGGGCGAATTTCTGGATGGTAGAAAATACAATGCCACCGGAGGCGACTTTTAAGAGGTCTTGAACAGCGGCGCGATCATCGGCTTGTTGGGGGTCTTGGCGTAGGAGCTGACGGCATCCGGCGAAGGTGTCGAATAGTTGATCGTCTAGGTCGTTACGGTCGGTGAGGACGAGGATGGTGGGATTTTTGAGGGCTGGATTGAGGACAAGTTTTCCGGCTAGAAATACCATTGATAATGATTTACCGCTGCCTTGGGTATGCCAGATTACGCCGCCTCGGCGATCGCCCCTCTCCCTAAATCCCTCTCCCTCAGGGCGAGGGACTTCCATACTTTCTATATTCCGGTTCCCCTTCCCTTGGGAGGGGCTAGGGGAGGGGGACAAGAAAGCAGCAATGGAATCTAGGACAGTTTCGAGATTGTTAAAGATTTGGTCATTAGTGAAGCGTAAAACTCGATGTCCTAAGGATTTTAGATATTCGTCCCGTTGGCGATCGCCTTCTTTTTGTGCAGGCTCATTATGAATGCCGCCATCAAGCTCAATCACTAATTTTTTAGCATGACAATAAAAATCAACGATGTAATTTCCGATTTGATGTTGTCGTCGAAATTTCAACCCTAAAAATCTTTTTGCCCGCACAATTTCCCAAAATACTTTTTCCGCCGAAGTCTGATTTTTTCGTAACTCTCGCACCTGTTCCAGCAAAGTAACTCGTTCTAATCCTCCCCGATAAGCAACCCTCTCCCTAAATCCCTCTCCCTCAGGGCGAAGGACTTCCATACTTTCTATATTCCGGTTCCCCTTCCCTTGGGAGGGGCTAGGGGAGGGCATACCCGCAGCTCTAACCACACTCTCAAGGGCTTTATTTACGGCGTAATACTGGTGATAGGCGGCAATCTTTTTGATTTTGGTGATGGTGACGATCTCGGTTTTGGGGTCTTGGTTTTTGGTGGCTTCAAAGACGGTGAAATGGCGAATCAAATCTAGTAGGG
>JBARRZ010000026.1:0-8095 GCA_049644465.1 Limnothrix sp. | reverse complement strand
CCTCCAGATAGTCATTGATTTCTAGATTGTGAGCCTTGGCGAGAAGTTCGAGAGTTTCTAGCTTGGTACTTTCTCCATTCTCAATACGGCTAATTTGTCGTGAAGAAACACCATCAATATCTGATTGACGTAGTTTAGATTGCTTCCGAAAAGTGGCGATCGCCCCGTTTCTTTCAAGACAATGACTAGCCATTTGCTCAATAAGCTACAGCGAAAGATAAGGGCTAGATTCATTTAACTTGTATAAAAACCAACTATGGGGACACAGTGTCGATAAAATAAATTTGTTTTGATCTGTCGTCTTTTTTATGGAAAATTCAGTCACACCAATTCTTGAAATTAGAGATCTAACCCGACGGTTTGGGGGTTTAGTGGCAGTGAATAATGTGTCATTTCAGGTAGAGGTGGGAGAAATTTTCGGGTTGATTGGTCCTAACGGTGCAGGCAAAACGACGTTTTTTAATATGTTGACGGGGATGATTCCGCCTTCGCTGGGGACAGTGGTTTACCGAGGTCAAGAAATTCAAGGGTTTGCGCCGCATAAAATTGCGAGTTGTGGTGTTGCACGCACGTTTCAAAATTTACGATTATTCGGCAATCTCTCTGCTCTTGAAAATGTGGCGATCGCCCGCCACCAACACCAAAAAACAAACCTCTTTTCAGCAATACTCGGCTTACCGAATGCTCGCAGAGCCGAACAAGAAACCTACGATAAAGCCAAAGAACTATTAGATCTGGTTGGGTTAACGGGAAAGTATCGCCAACAAGCTTGTAATTTTTCCTATGGGGATCAGCGACGATTGGAAATTGCGCGGGCTTTAGCGCTCGAACCAGATTTACTGTTGTTGGACGAACCTGCGGCGGGCATGAATCCGAACGAGAAAGGCACTTTGAGCGATTTGATTCGGCAAATTCGAACGCAATTTAATCTGACAGTTTTGCTGATTGAACATCATATTCCGCTAGTGATGGGACTTTGTGACCGGATTGCGGTTTTGGATTTCGGTGAATTGATTGCCCTCGGTACACCAGAAGTTGTCAAAGAAAATCCCGCCGTGATTGAAGCCTATTTAGGCGATGAGTAGCGCTATGATGACGCGGAGACGAGGTGAGCGGGCGATAGGGAGAAATATTTAGACATGTTGGAATTAGTGAATCTGTCGGTAAATTATGGCGGTATCGAAGCTCTCAAAGATATTCATTTGACGGTGCATCAAGGGGAAATTGTTACTCTCATCGGCGCAAATGGTGCGGGCAAAACGACGACGCTCAAATCGATTTCGCGGCTGATGAATCCCGTCAAAGGCAAAATTATTTACAACGGCAAAGATATTACTAAAGCTGCGCCCCACGAAGTTGTCCAAGCTGGAATTGCCCATAGTCCGGAGGGTCGCCGCATTCTTGCTCAGCAAACGGTGCTCACAAATTTAGAGCTTGGCGCATATGTACGTCACGATAAGTTGGGAATTAAAGCTGATCTCGAAAAGCAATTTGCGATTTTCCCGCGTCTTGCTGAACGTAAAAATCAAGTGGCTGGCACTCTCAGCGGTGGTGAACAGCAAATGTTGGCGATCGCCCGTGCGGTGATGAGCCGACCTAAACTACTGTTACTCGATGAACCCAGCCTTGGACTTGCGCCACAGATTGTCAAAGAAATTTTTCAAGTGATTCGTCAATTACACGATGACGGCGTGACGATTTTGTTAGTTGAACAAAATGCTAGCCTTGCGTTGAAATGCAGCGATCGCGGCTATGTGCTCGAAGCAGGCTATCTAAAAATTAGCGGTACAGCTAAAGAGTTGCTAAATGATGAACGCGTCAAACAAGCTTATCTCGGTTAAACATTTTCTGAGTTTGAACCAAAATCAAATCAAAAAATCCCCCTAAATTTTAGGGGGATTTGAGCATCATGTAAGTGAAATAATTTTGACTTAGCGAATACTGATTAATTCAACATCGAAGATCAAAGTGGAATTAGGGGGAATCACACCACCCGCACCACGAGAGCCATAGCCTAATTCAGCCGGAATGATTAACTGACGCTTACCGCCGGGCTTCATGGTGATGACGCCTTCATCCCAACCTTTAATCACTTGACCAACACCGATCACAAAAGAAAAAGGTTCATTACGCTTCACAGAGCTATCAAAAACCTTACCGTCCTCTAGTTTCCCGGTGTAATGCACTGTTACCATCTCCCCTTCCATTGGGGTATCGCCTTCACCGACAACTTCGTCAATGTACTTTAGACCTGATTTTGTTGTGGTTGCTTTTGATAAATCGAGATCCATCTTTTTTGTTTCCTCTGCGGGTTTTGCCGCGATTTGAACGACGTTTGCAGTTGGGGCTAGCTCTTCGGCGATCGCCGTCTGATTACCGATATTAAACACGGCAGACAAGACCAACATCACCCCACAAATGACGACGACACTAAAGCTAATCCAAATTTCTCGCATGAATAGTTTGTTCTCCTAACTGCATAAATTCTTTTCTATAGTAGCGATTCATGACCTAACGCCACTGCTTATTTTCTAATTCGCGGATTTGTCGCTCAAGGCGATCAATGCGTCCTCTCAATTCGTCCATCTCAGATTGGCGGGGTACACCCAAATCTTGAAGGACGTTGCGAACTTGTCGCTCGAAATAAGCCTCTGCGTTACCCTGCTCCATTTTGAGCTGATTCATCATATCGTCAAGCATATTCTTCGCTTGGTCTGGATCGATCGTGCCATCCTTGACCCATTGATCGCTCGCTTCTTTTACTTTCTCTGCAACAACTGAAGTCGTACCAATTCCGAGCATCAGCATCTGCTGTAACCAATTGTTGTTATCCATGGTGGGTCGTCTCCTTTTCCCTAAAAGTTTGCAACCGTAAGCTAGAATAGCCTAACGAAAATTGAGGGTCGTTCTCCTATTATGCCTGCTTCTCCGAATTCCAATCGTACGGCTTCTGTCACTCGCGTTACGGGTGAAACGAATGTCAAAGTCAGCGTTAATCTTGATGGAACGGGAAAATGTCAGGTCGAGACGGGTGTCTATTTTCTCGATCATATGCTGCATCAGCTTTGCTCCCATGGTTTGCTGGATCTAGAGATTGAAGCGAAGGGGGATTATGAGATTGATGATCATCACACTAATGAGGATGTGGGAATTACGCTAGGTCAGGCGATCGCCAAAGCCATTGGAGACCGAAAAGGGATTCATCGTTTCGGACATTTTGTTGCGCCCCTTGATGAAGCTTTAGTGCAAGTTGCTCTTGATTTTTCTGGTCGTCCTCACCTGAGTTATGGCTTAGAAATCCCGACTGAGCGGGTCGGCACTTACGACACTCAGTTAGTGCGAGAATTTTTTGTGGCAATCATCAACCATGCGCAAATGACAATTCACATCCGTCAACTCGATGGCATCAATTCTCACCACATTATTGAAGCGACTTTCAAAGCATTTGCAAGGGCGCTTCGAATGGGGCTAGAAATTGATCCCCGTCGTGCCGCCACAATTCCCAGCTCGAAAGGTGTGTTGTAAATAAGTCGTCAAATTAGTTCGTATTGTTGAATTATTAAAGAAATTTGGGCTAAAAAACGCGTGGGCGATCGCCGCCCAAATTTCTAGTTTTACGATTAGAATCAATAACTTTTGATGCAGCCTAAAATTTCATCCCGAACATAAATAATACGCATGAACTGATTTGCAACATTTCGCAATTCTGAAATCTCAAAAATAAAGTACATAAATATTAGTATTCGCGAAAACAGAGCAAGACAGCACGAAAACGCAGCCAAAAATGCTGAAAATGCAGAAGACATGATTACAATGGCCCATAGTGGCAATTTGTTTCTCGTGGAGTCTAAAAAATCAGAATGGCAGTCGCTCCTCGTCCGTGGCAAGTAACGAGTCCCCAGCTTCCGGTTAAATCTCGGCGGTACAAGCAGCGCATTAATGCTCCGCGACCCATAATCCTGAAACAACCGGCCAAACCTGTCGTCATTAAGAAATCGACAGTAGCCCCTCCTCAAACAAAGCTTAAAGTACTCGCTATGGGTCAACGTTTTACACAATTTTTGGCGATCGCCAGCGTTACTACCGCCGTAGGCATCTACGCTTGCACCGTTTACAACCAGAAAATTTGGGGTGCAGAATATGCCCAGCTCACCCGGCTCCAAGAAAACGAACGCGGCATGGTCACCAGTAACGAAGGCATCAAAGAACAACTAATCGAACAAGCAGACAAGCCAGAAATGGCGCTAGAGACCCCAACACCCGGCCAAAATCTCTACATTCCGACCCCGAAAGCCGCTCCACTTCGTCCCCAAGCCGCTCCCAATCAAGTGCCGATCGACAATCAAGCCCCCATTGGCTACTAAGCTACAATCAAAAAACTGTGACAATGGTGGGTAAGTCTTTATGACCGCCAAAAAAATGCGTCGGCGTCAGACTCGGCAAAAACGAGTATCAAAAGCAACCCCAGCTCGACAGCCTCAACGCGCAAAATTTCTTCCTAAAAAAGCAAACAGCCTGCAAGCTCGATTAGTCATCGTTTGGCTGGTACTATTTGGCAGCATTTTTAGCCTAATTGCTAGGGTTTTTTACCTGCAAATCATTGATTACAGCACATTAAAAGGCTACGCCCAAGAACAGCAAGAAGTCACGCTTCGTCCTTATATTCCACGCCGCACCATCATTGATCGTCACAACAATGCACTAGCGGTTGATCATATTGTTTATAGCCTCTACATTCACCCAAACGGCTTTACCCTACCGCCAAAACTGCGCGAAGATACGCCAGATTATGCCAAGACTGATCCCAGCAAATATGTGGCATACCATCTCGCTTCTGCGTTGCCAGACACTGATGCAGCTGAATTAGAACAAACGTTTCGGACAAAAGACAGCGGTATTTTGCTAACCCACCAACTGGATAACGGTATTGCCCAAGACGTCCGCAAACTGAATTTAGATGGTGTGGAATTGGTGAACCGCTTTGGTCGCTTTTATCCGCAAAAAGAAACGGCGGCGGAAGTTATTGGTTATGTCGATTTTGACCATATTGGGCAAGCGGGAATCGAATATACCAAAGAGTCACTGATTGAACGTGAACCGATTGTGTTGCAACTGACGCGTTCTGGGAATGGGTCGTTATTACCGGCTAATTTAGAGGCTGGGGTACTGAAATATGATGATTGGCAATTGAAATTGACGATTGATTTGCCGTTGCAGCGGGCTGCTAGAGAGGCTTTGAAAAAGCAAATGGCGGCTTATGACGGTAAACGGGGTGCAGTGATCGTGATGGATGCCCACACGGGGGAGGTGTTAACGCTGGTAACGGAGCCGACCTATGATCCTAATCGCTATTTTGAGACGGATTATGAGTTGTTTAAAAATTGGACTGTGGCGGATTTGTATGAGCCGGGTTCTACTTTTAAACCGCTGAATGTGGCGATCGCCCTCGATGCAGGTGTGATTACCCCAGAAACCGTCGTGTACGATTCTGGCCGGGTAATGATTGATACTTGGCCCATTAGTAATCACGACTATGCTCAGCGCGGCGGCCATGGCTATGTAGATGTCGCGAAAATTTTGCGGGTATCGAGCAATGTCGGCATGATTCAGCTCATGCGTAATCTCAAGGTCAGCGACTATTACGAAAAGCTGGTGAAACTGCAAATTGACCAAAAAACAGGAATCGATTTGCCCGGTGAAGCGGCAGGTTATATCAAAGATCGTGAAACTTTTACTGCCGGCAAAATTGAAGCGGCAACGAGTTCTTTTGGTCAGGGTTTTTCGCTCACCCCTCTCAAATTAGTGCAACTACACGCAGCTCTTGCAAATGGGGGCTATTTAGTCCAACCTCATGTCGTGCAAGGGTTAGTCGATAGTCAAGGCCAGTGGCAAACGCTAGATGAAGCGGGTAACGCGACAACATCGGACGAACCTACTTCAACGCCAAGAACACGCATTTTCTCGGCGGAATCAGCGAAAGAAGTGGTTGAGATGATGGAAACGGTGGTCGCCGATGGGAGTGGTAAATCGTCGCAGATTGAGGGTTATCGGATTGGTGGGAAGACGGGAACAGCCCAGAAAGCGGATCGTGGTGTGTATATCGTAGGTGCAAAAATCACTAGTTTTGTGAGTGTGTTTCCGGTTGAAAATCCTAAATATGTGGTGATGGCGATCGTTGATGAACCGAAGGCGAAGGATTCCTACGGGAGTACGGTTACTGCTCCGATTGTGCGCGATGTGTTGGAAGTGTTGATTGCAAAAGAGGCGATCGCCCCCTATTCTCCGCCTAGTCCCGCAGCTACTTCAGATTAATTTAATCGCTAATTTTCGTTTGCATTTTTGCGTTTTAAAAAGCTTTCTGCATGTAAGCGCCCCACAGCTTTGCCGCATAATAGCTGCTGCCGCGCGTGGGTGTATTGTCGTCATTGCCGAGCCACACTGCTGTGGTCAAATCTTGTGAAGGCACGTAACCCACAAACCACAGATCGACACCGCTGTTGGTTGTGCCTGTCTTGCCAGCTTCATCCAGACCAAGCCGCGCCACCGTACCAGTACCACTCTGCACCGCACCTTGCATCATGGCGGTCATAGTTTGGGCTGTACCGCTGGAAATTACTTGTTCGCGGCGAAAGTCTGGTCGCGTGTTGGCGTCATAGAGTAAATAGCAACTATCAATGCTAGCGCCGGTGCAGTCACTGCTGTCGTAAATGCGTCGAATTGCGTGGGGCCGATTCCATGTGCCACCGTTAGCGAAGGTTGCATAAGCGCCGCTCATTTCGAGGACAGTGACAACGCTTTCGCCGAGGATCAGACCGGGTGATTGATTTAATTCGGAAGTAATACCCAACTTTTCTGCGAACTTCACTACATTATTTAAACCGACGTCTTTGGCAACACGGAGGGCGATCGCATTTTCAGATTGAGCAACACCGCGATACATATCCGCTTGACCTGAACTAGTACGCTCGCAGCCTCGGTATTGCTGTCCTTGCCAAGTCAGTGGTGCGCAGGAAAACGCGGTGTAGGGTGAAATGCCTGACTCGATTGCTGCTCCGTAACCAAATACTTTGAAAGTCGAACCCGGTTGGCGTTTTGCTTGAACTGCGCGATTAAATTGGCTTTCGGCGTAATCTTTGCCGCCCACCATCGCCAAAATTTCGCCCGTTTTACTATTAATCGTGGCGATCGCCCCTTGAGAAAAACCAACCTGTGCGCCATCTTGATTAATCGAAGCTTCGAGGGTTGCCGCTGCCGTTTGTTGCATCGGAATATCCAAGGCCGTTTCGATGTAGAGATTACCCATTTTGAGCGCATCTTCACCGAGCAGCTCTGTCAATTCCTGCTGGACATAACTATAAAAATAGGGGGCTGCATTATTTGACAGCGATCGCCGCGCATCCTCACTAAGCCGTTCTTCGATGGGAGTGAGTTTAGCCTGTCGATGTTCTTGATCTGTGATCATCCCCAGCTTGTGCATTCGGTCAATCACCAAATTGCGCTGTTCCCGTGACTTATTGGGATCCACGATGGGATTAAAAGCATTCGGAGCAGGCAGCATGGCGATCAACGTTGCCGATTCGACCAAATCTAGACTCGTTGCTGATTTATCAAAATAAAACTGTGCCGCATCCTCAAAACCGGATTGCCCGACGCCTAAATACACCTTGTTGAGATACAGCAGCAAAATCTCATTTTTACTAAAAAACGTTTCCATTTTGAGCGCGACAACCATTTCCCGCAATTTACGGCTGGCGGTTTTTGCACTCCCCACTTCTGCGAATAAACTCCGCGCGACTTGCTGAGTGATCGTGCTGGCTCCTTGGCTGACGTTGCCATTCGTGAGCGCGACTTTCACTGCTCTAGCGATACCAATCGGATCAACGCCGACATGCCAATAAAAACGAGCATCTTCTGACGCGATGAGGCCATTGCGCAGGTAAGGAGAAAATTCTTTGAGTTTTTTGATTTCGCGGTGACTGTCAGTCGTCACAGGATTAATCGCCGTTTCACCGTCGCCGGAAAAGATAACGACGGGGCCAGTCACACCGGAAGGCAAAGGATTGAGGGGATATTGGCTCCATTGCCACGCGAAGAG
>JBARRZ010000025.1:0-20308 GCA_049644465.1 Limnothrix sp. | reverse complement strand
ACCCTTAAGGATTTGAAAAACAGGAGGGCCATATCTCCCAATCATTACATCATCGGGTTTACAAAACCTCTTTGCTTTTTCTTTGGGAATATAAACAATATGCTTATCAGATTTATAGTCTCGTATCTGGATAAGTCTTATGTAGTCTTCTTTATATGTATAAGAAAAAGTTGATTTTGGAGGCTGAGAACCACCTTGAAATTCGCATACTTCACCTAATTTTTTGATCTGCCATTTACTCATAACATCTCCCCAATAGCCGCTAAAAGTTCAGAAGGTGTAAACACAGAAATTGAAGCCTCTACATAGTCCTTTGGATTTCGCGTCACAATTCCATCAAGACCCGCCCCCAAAGCCGTTTGATACTGAATCGCATCCTCAAAATCTTTTAGATTTGATGCCAAAGCATTTTTAATTACTATCTCGTCAACCATTGCAATAGGACAAAAAGAAATGATGTATTGCAGAAACTCAAACGTTAAATATTTCCCCTTATCCTTACGAACAATATAAAAAATATCGCTGATAGAAGCCGCCGATAAATATCCATCAAAAACCTTTTGTTCAGCCAAAGCCAATACACGATCAGAATCCTCAAAAAAAGGCTCTCTTTCCAGAGCCACATCAATAATAATGTTCGTATCCATTAACACTTTCATAGATTATGTTTTGCCTTCAGATACTCCCACTTAGCCTCATCCTCATCAAAATCAGCCGGAGCAGGAACCGTCTTTTTAAACCAACCCTGCAAAGCTTTAACCTGACTCTTTTTCCGTTGTGAGGTTGGCAAATCAAAAGCCTCCTGCCGTTGTTTAATCAACAAAGCAGCATCCAATAATTCAGCCAATGAATTATCAGGCAGTTGCTCAATTTCTTGTATAAGCCGTTCTTTCAAAGTCATACCCTTACCCCTGAGCTAACAGTGATTCAATACTAGCCAAAATCCCTGCACTTTCCAGATCCAGATCCGTAATCTCCTTTAAAATCACATCCGGTTCCCGTAACGGTTCCTCTTCCGGCGCATTCGGATTCTTCACCGACAGATCAAACGTGTCCTGATCCACATCCTTTAGATCCAAACACCAAGACTTTTCCGACTCCTTAAAAGTCGATTGAAACTCAACAAACTCCTTCAGATCATCATCATTCAGCGGATTTGTTTTCCCCATATTCCGCCCCACATCAAGCTGATAAAACCAAACCCTTTCCGTCGGCGCACCCTTCGTAAAAAACAGCACCACCGTTTTCACCCCAGCCCCAAGGAACGTACCCCCCGGACAATCCAACACCGTATGCAGATTACAAGCCGTCACCAGTTCCCGCCGTAACGCCCGTGACGCATTATCCGCATTCGACAAGAACGTATTCTTAATGACGATCGCCCCCCGACCTCCAGCCCTGAGACTTTTTATAAAATGCTGAAGAAAAAGAAACGCCGTTTCCCCCGTCTTAATCGTGAAATTTTCCTGAATCTCCTTCCGTTCCTTCCCCCCAAACGGCGGATTAGCAAGGATCAGATCATGGCGATCCTTCTCTTGAATCCCCTAAATATCCTCCGTCAGCGTATTCGTCTTTAATCAGTTCACCCTTTTCATCCTTCGGATAAGCCCAACTTTTCCAGCGGAAAATCTCATCCAATAACGGCTCATATTCTTCCCCAGTCAAAGATGCTTTACTTTGGCGATCGCCCTCAAGATCATCCAGATATTTCAGAAAGAGAATCCACGAAATCTGTTCCGCATAATCCAACTCCGTTGCACAGCCCGCCTCTTTCCGAAGCACATCATCGATATTCTTAAACGTCTGCTCAAACATGAAGTAAAGACAACCAGTTAATCACCACAGTTCAATATAGACCATTCTCCCAAGTCCCTCTTAGCCAGAGGGATTTAGGGGGATCTCTACCCACACAACACGGCGCAAAAAGCCGACAATTCGCAATCATAAAAAAGAGTGACGACAGAAAACATTCCATCATCACTCCGTTGCGTCACATTCAATCAATGAATGACTTGATTGCAGTTACTTTTAACTAGCCGATCGGATTCATTGCCGAAGGACTTTTATCAATCACTTTATCAATTAGGCCATAATCCGTAGCCTCAGCCGCAGACATGAAAAAGTCACGGTCAGTGTCCACTTCGATTTTCTCTAGGGGTTGACCCGTGTGATCGGCTAAGTGCTGGTTGAGCTTGCCTTTGAGGTACAAAATTTCTTTTGCTTGGATCTCGATGTCTGTCGCTTGACCTTGCGCACCACCGAGGGGCTGGTGGATCATAATGCGGGAATTTGGCAAACTCATGCGCTTACCCTTTTGACCTGCACTAAGGAGAAATGCTCCCATGCTTGCCGCCAAGCCAATACAAATGGTGGAGACATCCGGTCGCACTTGGTTCATTGTGTCGAAGATGCCCATGCCTGCGGACACGGAGCCGCCGGGCGAGTTGATGTAGAGATAAATGTCCTTTTCGGGGTCGTCGGCCTCAAGAAATAACAACTGAGCCACGATGAGGTTGGCGATTTCATCGTTGACTTGCTGTCCGAGGAAAACAATCCGTTCCCGCAATAGACGGGAGTAAATGTCAAAGGCGCGTTCACCCCGACCAGAACTTTCGATAACGGTTGGAATCATTGGGTCTGTAAGCTCGGTTTATTTCTATGACGTACTGTTTTGATTGTAATGGATTCGGCCGAAACTCCGCAGGTCGCCCTAGGAGAAGATGGCTTGTTCGATCTCGCTTAGGGCTTTTTCTAAGTCATCGTTAACAATTTCTAAATCAAATTCGTGGCTTAGTGCTAGTTCTTCTTTGGCGCGTTCTAGTCGTTTGGCGATCGCCTGATCACTATCCTTTCCCCGTCCCCGTAACCGTTGTTCCAATGCAGCAAAAGATGGCGGCAAAACAAATAATCTCAACGCCTCCGGGAAAACTTCTTTGACTAAAGTTGCCCCCACCACTTCAATTTCTAGCAACACAAAATTTCCGCTCAAAACTTGCGCCTTTACTGGAGGTAGCGGTGTGCCGTAATAATTTCCCGCATACTCAGCCCATTCCAGTAATTCACCCGCCGCGATCATCGCCTCAAACTCTGCGCGGGTTTTAAAAAAATAAGCTTGGCCGTCCACTTCCCCCGTGCGCGGTTGACGTGTCGTTGCTGAAATCGATAAAAATAAATTGTCGTGGCGTGGCAATAAAGCTTGGACGAGCGTTCCTTTGCCCACACCGCTGGGGCCAGTCAAAACGATGAGGTTTCCGAGAGGAGAGGTCATATAAAGGCAAGAGTTAAATGCAACAGTAGCAGAAAAACTCAGTTTACCCGAGACCTACACTGCGGGTGCAGACCCGTCTTTTTGCACCACAAATCGATGCGCCACTGTTTCCGGCTGGATTGCCGACAAAACGACATGACTAGAGTCGGTAATGATCACGGCGCGTGTCCTTCTTCCGTAGGTGGCATCAATGAGCTGACCACGGTCGCGGGCATCGCTAATAATGCGTTTGATGGGTGCAGATTCGGGGCTAACGATGGCAATCACTCGGTTTGCGGAGACGATGTTGCCAAACCCAATATTGATAAGTTGTATTTCCATAGGTTGCTTCAGCCTTCACTAGCAACAGCCAGCAAGTTTACAGATCGTATGTTCCATGGTAGCGAGAAAAATTAAGAGATACAACGCGAAAACGGCAAAAATAATATAAATTTCTTGATTTTTATAGTTCTTTAGGCATTGAAGAGAAAATACCGCGTATCTTTGAGCTAATGAGACGTTTTCGCTGCTATTACGTCAGTCATTCGGTGATTTTTTAACTTTGGTACTGTTGTGATGAATCGACGCCAAATTCTCGATGCAGAATATGCAATCTTCGATTTGCCAGATGCATTTCGCATTGCTTGTGAAATGGGCATCGATGTGACGAAACCGGAGCCTTGGTTACGGGTCTATTACGACACAGTCAGTTGCTGGGGTGCGGGATTTGTGGGGCCGGAATGGCAGCCTGCTTTTATCCATTCGGTGGTGGTCTTGATTCGGGAGCTGGTGGCGAATCCGGATACTCACTGGCGTTGGGAAACGTTACCGGAAGGGGCGGAAATGATGTGTGAACAGGATCAGGCGATCGCCGCCAAATTATTCGCTGATTAACATGAGATCCGGTTAAGTCTTTAGAGAAAGGGGGACTCGGAGACAACGAGACAGGGTGAAACGAAGATTGATCATTAACCGAAACTTATCTAATAACATCTCCCCTCGCCAGTTCTCCCCTTCTCCGTGTCATCTTTTCAAGCCTCGGCGATCGCCGCGAGTTCCGGCATCGGTTTCGGATAGCATTTTTTATAAAGCTGAATGAACATTAATAAATTTTGGGCATATTCCTGCAGATGGGCAATATTGCCGTGGATAAAATTAATCGGATTATTGATTTCGTGGGCAACACCGGCTACGAGTTGACCGAGACCCGACATTTTTTCCGCTTGGATGAGGTGAGCTTGGGTCTGGCGCAATTCTTCTAGGGCCGCTTGCAGCTCTAAACTCTGCTTCTGGACGCTAGCATAAAGCTGTTTTTGCTCTTCTAAATTTATTTTTGAATCTTGTAATTCATTAATAAATTGCCGCAGTAGAGCTTCTTTCTTTTGGGTCGTTTCTTCTAATTGCACGCAGGTATCTTCTGCCCGTAACAACTTTTTTTTGAGGATACGATTTTCTTTTTCTAGCTGTTTAATTTTTGCGGCTGTGTCCGAATCCATGCTCACCCCCAACATCCTTAAGCCTCGCCCAAAATTAGCGTGATGAACGTTTCATTATGAAAGCAGGAGACACCTTGATCCTGCAATGGGGCAATTTCGCCGTTGGTATAAAAACCGCAACTAGGGAGTTTTTTCGTCAGGGAACGTTGGATTTGACCGTATTCTTCGGCGGTGCGGCTACCAAGGATTCTTCGGCGTCCGGCACAGGAAAAGAAAAGGGCGGCTTCTGGACTGTCACCGGGATAGTCGGCGATCGCCTGATCAAAGGATTTTTGGGATGCGGCAATAATGGCGTCATGGGTCGCTTCGGTGATCTGCACAATCGAATTTGTCGGCACATAACCTAAGAAATGAATGCTGCCAATCTCGGCATCTTCTAGGCCGATGGGTGCGCGCATGAAGTGGCGATCGCCAGCATCATTATCAAACAAAGCCAAAGGATATTCGAGAGAAGGCAACATTGATCCCAAGTAGCGGGAATAAAAAGCTTGGGCGGGCTGATGATCGATTTCGTAAACAATATTGGCGATCGCCTTTGTGACAATACCGGGCTTCCCAATCGGCTGCCAACCGCTAGCGATGCCGTGGGCGAATTTCACCGGGCCAGAAAACAACAAAACAGGCACTGCATCGCTATATACTATCGGACTTGAAAAATTGATAAGTCTGTTTCATTTGCCATTGATCTGCGGTGAGTCCCCCAAAAATCGGGACGTCGTCTCCCAACATCACTTTGAGTGCATCTAAAATCGAATCTCCCCCCCACCGTCAAACTTTCGGGGATACTAATGCACAATTTCACTGGTTCATTATGGGCGGCGATCGCCTGTTCTACAGCATTTTTTGCGGCGATCGCCACATCCTCAGATACCTTTTGACCAATCCCCGCACTGATCGTAATCGTGTCGGAGCAAAACACCATCAACGTCAAAGAATCTTGCTGAAACTCCAATAACGAAGAAATTTCACCGTCAGTTGTCCCGCCAATCAATTCAATACTGGGAAAGGCTTTTGTGATCTCCTGCAAAATTAAAGCATGGTCAAAATCAATCGCCGCAAATAAATACACCCGCCTGCGGGATCGTCTCCCCCAATGTCTCTCGTAGCTGCTCCATTACTTCGGTAACAGCAGAAATTGAATCCGGATCTTCGCTATGACCAACGACACATTTCAACATAAACTTTCATCAAAAAATAAACTATCAGTTCGCAGTTAATTTCAATTAATCTGCGCCGCACTTTTACTACCTTCAGGCTTCACGCTCGTACTTCAGTAATATTTAATGAGCTTTTACAAATTAACTAGCCTTTATTTTAGTTAAGGAAACAATTTGTTTTGTAAAAATCCTATAAAGATCTGTCCTTGTAACCGTGGGGATCAATTAAAAATAGGATTTAGGACAGCTTATTTTCGCGACATTAGCTTTTCCCAAGTTGCTAATTATATCAGTTGAAACTAGCTGATTAAACTGACTTAATTAGTTTCACTAAGTATTTTTCGAATTACGATTGTATGTTTTGAGTAGTTTGTGGCCAAGTGAAATAAGCTAACTATCCGTAACCGATTTCATGCCGAGTAATTGCGATAAAGTCAGCTCCACTGAATAGCAGTTTTGAAGCGCTCTTGGAAAGGTGTTGTTGCTAATGAATTAAGTTCTGGAGCCAAGTTTCGAGGCGATCGCCCATTACTTCTAAACTAAACTCTGTTTCCGCAACCCGACGACAGCAACTTCGTTCAATCTGATCAAGTTTGCCCACTGCTTTTACTAAGGCGGCAACATTATCCGGCTCCACCACAAAACCCGTTTGTCCATCCTGAATAATCTCTGCGGGGCCACCCCGATCATAGGTAATCACGGGTGTGCCACAGGCGAGACTTTCGATTACCACATTCCCAAACGCTTCCACCCAGCGAGGCGTCATCAATAGAGCTTTGCTTTCGCCAATTATCTTTTGCAATTCAGCTTTGTCGCTCAGAAACCCGCCATATTCGATGGGTGCGTTGGGAAAGTTTGTTTGAATAGTTTGCCAATATTGTTCATCTTCTAGCTTGCCAAAAATCTTGAGAGGAATCTCGGTAATCTGCGCCACTTGCACAGCATCTTCTAAGGCTTTTTCTGGGGCAATGCGTCCAAGCCAAATAAATTGCTCTTTCGGTTCGGCGGCAAATTCATATTGCGCCAAAGGTAAACCGTGGTAAATCACCGGGCATTGGCTGGCATCAAATGAAAAAGTTTCGGCTTGGGCGCGACTCCCAAATTTTAGCCGTTCGGGATTCCGAGCCGCAATGGGGGCGATCGCCTGATCGATAGCTTCCGTGAGAAAACTCATACTTACATGGTGCGCTACGGGTGTCTCGAAAAAATAGGTCAAATAAAACGGCAGCCAATCATAGGCATAATTCACAATCACGTCATAATTTTGCTGTACTTCCCGCGCCCGCTGCCACATATTCGCCAACACAGAATTGGGCGGTAGGATCACCGGCGTATCGACTGTTTGAGTCTGTACCGAAATTTGCCCCGATCCCGCCACTGTCTCGATATTTAACCTTTCTACTTGGGAACCCGCCGCCGCAATCACCGTGACCTGATGCCCCCGCCGCTGCATGTCCCGCGCCACATTGGTGATGGTAAACTCGATGCCGCCCCCAGCACCGCTACCGAGAGTGCCGATGGGGGTAGACATAAGAAGAATTTTCATGGGTCAGCGTGGCAAAATGTGGGACGAAACATTAATTAGTCTGAAGTTCGGGATCAGCGAAGTTTGAAATAGAATGACGCGGAGAGGCGGAGCAGAAACGAGGCGGGGAGAGAGGAGAGCTGGAGACGGGGAGATGTTTTGGCAAAGGTTCCGATTCACAATAAATCTCCGTATCACCCTATCTCCGTGTCCCCCTATCTCCGTGTCCCCCTGTCTCCGTGTCCCCCTGTCTCTAAACTCTTAACTCGAACTCACGTTAATTATTTACTGTACCGGGAGTTTGACCCCATGGATATCGAAGTGGCGATCGCCATCCTCACCCAAGGCGATCGCCTCCTGATGCAACTCCGGGACGACGTGCCCAACATTATTTATCCGGGCTGTTGGGGCTTTTTTGGCGGACATCTCGAAACAGGCGAAACCCCGGTACAGGCTTTACAGCGAGAAATTACAGAAGAAATTAGTTACGCTTTGCCCGCCGCTGACCTTTTCGGTACTTATCGCGACACCCGCGCTGACGGCAGCAAGATCACTCGCCATGTTTTCGTTGCCCCGCTGCTTGTCCCCCTTGAAAAACTGCAACTGAATGAAGGCTGGGACATGGCGCTACTCAGTAAAAAAGCCGCAAAAGAAGGAGGAGCTTATTCGGCGATCGCCCAGCAATGGCGACCCATTCCAGAGATGCACCAAAATATTTTGCTTGACTTCTTTGACCGCTATCATAAATAAGCTTTATTTAACATAAAAGCCAATCTTTATTGACTACAATAGAGGGCATAGTCGATGAGTACAGTCGCAATGTCGACTTTTTGTTTGCATCACCTTGTTTTTTTTACCAAAACATTGTTCCATCAGCCTCGCTGAACACAATCACTTTCTGTAACCTAGCGTTTTCTTTTCTTGACTTTTAAAGATTTAAAAACTAAAGGTTGTAGCGCCACATTGGGAACAATTAACTACAGTAGATTGACTAATATACCCAGACCGTTTGCCTTGACTCGATCCTGCCTACTACCTCTAAATATCCCAATCCTATGAAACAGATTGCTCCATTCCTGCCGCTTTTCCCGAAAGTCTTGCTCAATGGTGCCCTTGGAACAATTTCTGCCCTGACACTGCTTTCTGCCTCTCCCCTCAACCGTCCGGCGATCGCCGCGATGGAAGACAGCCCCAAAACACTAATCGACGAAATGTGGCAAATTGTCCACAGCGAATCCGTCGCCAAAGATTTTGATGCAGAAGCTTGGGTCGAACTGCGTACAGAATTATTAGATCAGAAATATGACAGCTATGATGCGGCCTATCGCACCATCCGTCAATCCTTAGAAACCCTCGGCGATCCCTACACACGCTTCCTTGATCCCGACCAGTTTGAGAGCCTCACAAGCCAGACAACGGGGGAACTTTCCGGCATCGGCATTCGGATGGAAATTGATGACGTCACAAAAATGCTGACTGTCACCAGTGTGCTAGAAAATTCGCCTGCGGCAGCTTCTGGGTTGCAGGCGAAAGATCAAATTGTGCAAATCAATGGTCAAATCACGGCATTACTCACCGTCGAACAATCTTCTGAGCTGATTCGGGGTCAAGTGGGCACTGAGCTAGAGCTGAAGGTTATTCGGTCAGAACAACCCGCTTTCGAAATGGTCTTAACTCGCGCCAAGATTGAGCTGCCTGCTGTGACTCATGCGGTCCAACAAGTTGATGGTGGCGATCGCCTCAGCTATATTCGTCTCGATGAGTTTAGCTCCCATGCGGCTGAGCAAATGCAGGATGCAATTAAAGAAGCTGAGGCTCAGGATGTGTCTGGATATGTCCTTGATCTACGCGGTAATCCGGGTGGCTTGCTTTATTCGAGTGTGGACATTGCTCGGATGTGGATGGAGGAAGGGGCAATTGTCCGAACGGTTGATCGTAAAGGTGGCGATCGCCAGTTTAGCGCCAACAAAACGGCCATTACCGATCTCCCCCTCGTCGTTTTAGTTGATGAAAATTCGGCGAGCGCGAGCGAAATTTTAGCAGCAGCACTCAAGGATAATAAGCGCGCCACAATCGTCGGTACACGGACTTACGGTAAAGGCACAGTCCAGTCTGTCCATGAGCTGTCTAATGGTTCGGGATTAGCGGTGACGATTTCTCGCTACTATCCCCCCAGCGGCGTCAGCATTAACCTGAATGGTGTTAATCCAGACGTTACGGTTGAGCTCAGCCCACAGGATTCTGTAAAGCTCCGTCGTGATCCCGCACTCATTGCGACGAATGCTGATCCCCAATATTTCAAAGCGGTGAATATTCTCCGTAATCAACGTCTCAGTGATAAGACTTCGATGGATACCAATCCGCTTAGTGCGCGTACACCGTAACTGCCTAGGGGCGATCGCCGAACGAAAGAATAAATGAGAGTGACAAGAACATTTGTTACAATCGTTTACATAGCACTCTTTCAGCAGGCGATCGCAGCAGTTTAGGTTTATGCTCCAACAAACTCGCACCACTACGGCTCCCGCCCCAGTTCTCCCCCCGACAACTCCTGTAGAGCTTGAAGCTTGGCGGTACAACCCCGATGTTGTCGATAAGCTTTACAAGAAACGTCCCTTTGCTGTGTTGGGTCGTTTGCTGACAATCGTGACCAGCTTTTTGTCTTTCGCATTGCACATTTGGTGGGACAAATTTCGAGGTAAAGGCAAAGATCCCCTTGCCCAAAGCAAACAAGCCGACCATCTTAAAAATATTCTCACTAAGCTTGGCCCGACCTACATCAAAATTGGCCAAGCACTCTCAACAAGGCCAGACTTGGTACCGCCCGTTTATCTCAGTGAATTAACAGAGCTGCAAGATCAACTCCCCACTTTCCCAAATGAAATTGCGTTTCAGTTCATCGAAGAAGAACTAGGCCGACATCCCAGCGAAGTTTATGCAGAGATCTCGCCTCAACCGATTGCTGCGGCTTCCTTAGGGCAAGTTTATCAAGCTCGATTGAAAACAGGTGAACGCGTCGCGGTAAAAGTGCAGCGTCCGGATCTCGAACAACGTATTACGCTCGATGTTTTTATCATGCGGGCGATCGCCGGATGGTTACAAAAAAACGTTAAACAAGTCCGATCCGACCTAGTCGGGATCACCGACGAATTTGCGAGCCGCATTTTCGAAGAAATGAATTACTCCCAAGAAGGGCGTAACGCCGAATTATTTGCCGAACTATACGGCGAAATGGAAGAAATATACGTCCCTAAAATTTATTGGGATTACACAGGTAAACGAGTCATCACAATGGAATGGCTCGACGGCATCAAACTCACTAACATCAAAGAAATTGAAGCCCTCGGCATTGACGCAACCCATCTCGTCGAAGTTGGCGTTGAATGTTCCTTACGCCAGCTCTTGGAATATGGCTTCTTCCATGCTGATCCCCACCCCGGTAACCTTTTAGCCCTCAAAGATGGTCGTCTTGCTTACTTAGACTTCGGCATGATGAGCACCATCAAACCATATCAGCGCTATGGTCTGATTGAAGCAGTTGTTCATCTCGTTAATCGCGATTTTGAGTCTCTCGCAAAAGATTACATCAAACTTGATTTTCTTACACCAGATACAGATCTTACCCCAATCATTCCAGCCCTCAGCACAGTTTTTAATAATGCGCTCGGTGCAAGCGTTGCTGAGCTGAATTTCAAAAGCATTACTGACCAGATGTCTGGCATCATGTACGAATTTCCGTTTCAAGTGCCAGCTTATTACGCTCTAATTATTCGCTCGATGGTTACCCTCGAAGGCATCGCTATTGGCGTTAATCCAGAATTTAAAGTACTGAGTAAAGCTTATCCATATATTGCGAAACGCTTACTCACAGATCCTTCTCCGCAGCTCAGAACTTCTCTGAAAGACTTGTTGTTTAAAGATGGAAGTTTTCGCTGGAATCGTCTTGAAAACTTACTAAAAAACGCGAAAGAATCACAAAGCTACGATTTAGAAAATTCGGTAAATCAAGCGGTTGATTACATTTTTTCTGAGCGAGGTGATTATATTCGCGAACAGTTAGCGGAAGAAATTATTCAGTCGGTAGATACACTCGGTCGCAATACATTGCGCAACATTACTGGTTTTGTGCAGGAACGCTTGGGTCAAAAACAAAATGCGACAGCAGCTAGTTTGCGAACAGTGAGCGTAGAAGACCGGGCGACGGCGGAACACATACAAAACATTTGGCGAATTCTGCAAGATACTCCTGATTTTGATCCGAAATTCATATTGCCGCTAATTCCTCGTGTTTTAATGAAACCAGAAACGCAAAAATTAGGGCAAAAAATTGCGGAAGGTTTATTGCAAAAAGTAGCGGCTCGCTTTATTCGTAATGTGTTGCTTGCCGACCAACCTAAGGTGCCAGTAAAACGCCCTATTGGTCAACCCGACGTGATTCGCTATCCAGCTAATAATTTACCAACTCCAAAAGCTGCATTTCGTTAAGGCGATCGCCTTAGCTATACAACAATATAAGTTCGGGATCTGCAATGCGTGAAATGCAGATCCCGAACTTATATTTGTTTACGATAATTAATGAGACTCGATGCCTTTTTTTGAGATGCGAATCTTAAGCCGGGAAGATGCGCAGGCGACGGTTAGGATCTTCTCCAAAGCTGGATGATTGCAATCGATAATGCTCAATTAATTCGTGTTGCATTTTACGAATTTTTGCTGAGCGAGGCAAAAGCTCTACTGGTTGACCTTGGGGGATCACGATCTGCTCGACAGCAAGACGCGCTTCTTCAAGGGCATCGATTTCATCATCAGTATTACTTTGGGAAAACAGCCGAACATCGGTCGCCTCCTTTACGTTGGGATCGTCCATATTCAGTAAGCGCCGTAATCCCCGCGTAATTTGAGGAATAGTATTCGACTTCACTGCATGGATCGGGACGTGCTGATCTTGGGCAATATGGCGTAATTTAGAGTGATGTTTAAGCTGCGATCGCAGTGCTAAAACAGCGTCAGCACTTACCAAATCTTTTGTTAAAACAATTGGTAAACGTAGGATTTCGATGACTTGTTCGAGTTGCGATCGCCCGACACCATAGGGGTAAACGTAGACCGGATAATCTTCCCCATTTGGCCCCGGCTCACGGATTTTTTCACCTTGAGTGACGCTCCACGATTGGTCGATCATTTGGTCGAGGGAGTTATCAGCGCGTTTTTGGTATTTTTTTTTCTGGCTGCCGAAAGGTAAAGGGGCCATTTTTCCCGAAGCCCGTAGCCCTCTTGGACGCGGTGAGTCAGGCGGAGTGGAGGTTTGAGGATTCCATTCTGGCATTTCAATGGGGTGTTCCATCTCTTCGGTAACTTGGACGTTGCCTTCGTCGTCAACCGTGCGGATTTCTAAGAGAGGCTGATGTCCTCGCAACAGGGTATCAATAATGATCGAGACATCTTCGTGGACGACCCATTTTTGTCGCTCGAGCATTTCCACCGCCACGTCAAAAGTTGGGGCAGCTTTACGCTCTAAAACTGTCTTCTGCGATCGCCGCTTTCTCGCTTCCTCGTCACCGAGGGTTACCGCCTGAATGCCGCCGACGAGATCCGACAAGGTGGGGTTTTTAATTAGGTTTTCGATGCGATTACCGTGAGCAGTGCCGACGAGTTGGACGCCACGTTCTGCAATCGTCCGGGCGGCGATCGCCTCTAATTCTGTGCCAATTTCATCGATGATAATCACTTGCGGCATATGGTTTTCCACAGCCTCGATCATCACGCGGTGTTGCTGTTCTGGGGTAGCAACCTGCATCCGTCGCGCCCGACCAATCGCCGAGTGAGGCACATCGCCATCGCCCGCAATTTCGTTGGACGTATCGATAACTACGACTCGCTTACCGACATCATCAGCCAAAACACGGGCAATTTCTCGCAACGCCGTCGTTTTACCGACACCGGGCCGACCTAAAAGCAGAATGGATTTGCCGCTCTCCACGAGTTCCTGAATCATCAAAATTGTGCCAAACACCGCGCGACCAATGCGACAGGTTAGGCCAACAATCTCGCCTTGGCGGTTACGCATGGCGCTAATACGGTGGAGCGTTTTTTCAATACCTGCACGATTATCGCCGCTGAACATGCCGACGCGCTCGACAGAATAGATTAAATCTTCTTTCGTAATGATGGCATCACCAAGATCTTCTGTGCCTTCGACAAAGCGAGCTTCAGGAATCCGACCGAGATCCATCACCACTTCAATCAGTTCATCTTTGCGGGGGTGAGTGGCGAGGCGATCGCGGATGGCGTCGGGCAAAATCGTTAACAGTTTTTCGAGATCGTCTGTAACTAGACGGCGATGAGCAGGGATCGGACTGGACTGCTGAATTACGGTCATAGGAGAGGACTGAGATTTGC
Organism: Limnothrix sp.; assembly: GCA_049644465.1. GTDB lineage: Bacteria > Cyanobacteriota > Cyanobacteriia > Cyanobacteriales > MRBY01 > MRBY01. Next base: position 6,484 of record JBARRZ010000025.1, on the reverse strand, counting down.
TAAAGATTTTAAAGGATTTACGAGTCGGCTGGCAGAAATGACTGCTTGCCGGAGTCGCGCGGGATCTTGTTCTAAAGGGCGGGAAGGGTCGCGATCTTCAGGTTCAAGGATCGGTTGGAGGAGTTTGCGGGCATAACTGCCAAATGCAATGCCAGAGACAAAGGGGTGGCTAGCATCCGGGCGATCGCCGCGCAGGAGGTTTAGGGTTTGTAGTTTATAAAAAGTGTGGTCATTCGTGCCGCCAGCCAGTTGCACATATCCCGAAAGGTCGGACTGCAAAAGTTTTTGGGCGAAATGAATGCTTGCATGGATTGTACCTTTGCCGATATCACCACTCATCGGTCTACCGTCGGTTTGCCACAAGAGCTGACAACTTAGAGGCTGAATTTCGTGGAAGAGTTGCTTCAGATAGGGCAAAACTTCGGGGTGATTTTGGCAGCTAATGGCTAGTAATTTGAGGTGACGATGAACGGGTTTTAAAGTTTGCCACAAATGTTGAAAGTCTGCAAAATGACCCACTTGTGTGTGAATTTCGACCGCGTCAATCTCGGCAGCAGCGATTAGTTTGGCGGCAGTTTGTGGGCTAGAAACATGATTTTTGGTTTCAATTAAATTAATTGGGCAAATGGGAATACATCGACCGCAACCATAGCAGCGATCGCCGATCACACCGGTAGCATCAATGGCGATCGCCGGACAGATAGACTCACAGGGGCGCGGGCAATCTGCGGGACATTGGGCCGGGTCGAAGAAGGCTTTACGAAAGTGTGGATCTTCGGCGTCATTCAGACTCATCATCAACAAAGGTCGTCCTTGCCAATGGTGAACCAGATCGGAGGATTGAACGGCGATCGCCTCAGCCTGATCTAGCGCTTCTTTTGCCATCGTAATGACTGCCGGATCTGCCGCCACGTCGATGCAATCTGCCCCTGCCAAACTATAGGCGAGAGTCAAATCGCGAATCGAAGGAAGATGCTGGAAACTCGCGCCGCAAATGAGTTTAAACCAACTTCCTGTCGCCAAAGATTGCAATGGATTAGTATCTTTTCTCACCTCCACATCCTAACGTCAAATTTGAGTCGTGTGCCGCAACGGATAACCGACCACAAAGAAATTATTGATTTTGGTGAATCTGCACAACAGGAATAAACTTAGTACAAAAATACTGACTGTGCAAGTTTTTTCTAGAGATACAGTTCGTTAATGAACTTTTAAGAAATTGAGTATTGAGAAATAAGCAACAAATATTGCATCGAATTGCATAACAAACCAGTGCTGGCAACGACAGAATAATAGTAGGCACGGAGCAAGTTAATTATGTTTCATTTATTTTCTTTCCAAACAGCCATTTCTCCTCCATTGGATCCTGTTGAAGAAGTAATCATTGAATTAGCCGTAGTTCTGCAACCGATTAAGCCAAACTATTCCGGATTAATTGAATATGAAGGTCGTTGCTGGAATGCTCGTTGTGCTCTGCCGATTACGCTTATAGAAAACACCCCAGTTCAGGTTGTTGGTGATTATGGCATTTTTCTTTTGGTGATCCCGTTCAATCATTTGTAGAGAGCTTGTGAAATTGAAGGGCGATCGCCATTTTAGTCACTCCGGGATTAACAGTTAATTCACGTTATCTTGACGACCAGAATATACTGAAAAGCTTTGTATAATGTAGAAAATGAGAGAACGCAAATTTATGCAAAGTATTTACCGTCTCAAAGCTGATGAACTTAACTCAGATTTTATTGAAGCCTTAAAACTTATTTTCAAAAATCAGGAAATAGAAATTATTGTTTCAGCTGTTAGCGAGGAAATTGAAGAAGATACTTCTGAAATAATTCAGGCTAGTTTGAAGCAGGCTTTGCAAGATGTAAAAGTGGGAAAAACGCGACCAGTGTCAGAGCTTTGGACGGGAATCGATGACTGAGGAAAAACAAATTTCTGTAGAGTTTGCTGATGAATTTCAAAAAAGAATTTGCAAGCTTTTCAAGAAATATCGCAATATTCAGCAGGATCTCACGCCGACTATTCAGCAATTACAAAATGGTGAAATTTTAGGCGATCGCCTGTCTGGTGTGGATAACAATATTATCTACAAAGTTCGCGTCAAAAATTCTGATATCAAGAAAGGAAAAAGTGCTGGCTATCGAGTGCTTTATTTATTAAAAACAGAAACAAAGATTATTTTATTGACGATCTATAGCAAGTCAGATCAAGCAAATATTTCAGCGAATGAAGCTTTAAGTCTTTTGCAAGATTTTCAGAATGAGTAGGCGATCGCCCTTCTACTTCATCACCCATAAATAACCTGTAGAGTATGAGGGCGCAGCATAACGCACAAACATTTAAGACATTTTGAGCCAGCCAAAAATCTCGCCAACAGTAATTTTCAAAGTGATGTTCGATAAAGTAATTAGTTCGTCATCTTGCACAAAGAGTTGAGGCTGTTGATTCGGTTGAAAAGCTAAGATCGAGCGATCGCCGGGATCGATGAGCCAGCCTAATTGGCAACCATTTTCTAGACAGTACAAAATATTGCCTGTGACTCGGTTGGGACTTTGCTCTGGCGAAAGGATTTCAATTGTCCAATCTGGGCAAAGCAAAAAATTGTCAGGCACTTCTCCATCTGACTCAAAGGGAATGCGCGACCAATTGAATACTGCAATATCTGGAACTATAGAGCGATCGCCAAAGCTACAGCGCAACTCTGGCAAGGCATAGGCAATCTGGGCATCTTCGGCAACGGCATTAATCTGATTACATAACTTCAGTTGCAGACGGCTATGTTTTCCTTTGGGCATTGGCTTTTGAATGATTTTGCCATTGATATATTCACTAGCGGGTTTAGTTTCAGGACGCGCCAGAAAGTCTTGCAATGATATTTGTGGAGAAGTTAAAGCAGTCATATCTTTGCTCTACCTTAGAGATGTCCACAGTCTAACATCACTATTTTGCTTCCGTTTATGCTGTATGAAAAAAGGCGATCGCCGCCCTGATGACTAGAGCCGAAAAAAAAGCTTTGTATAATGTAGAAAACGAGAAAGTGCAAATCTATGCACAGTATTCACCGCCAAGAGTAAAGCTGAGTTTTAAGCTCGAACCTAGCGAATTTCTTGTAATTCCTCTCTGATGATACGCCGTAATGATTCTTCGTTTAAAGGATTTTGTGAAGAGGCTAAATAGTCTCGCAATACTTGGTTAATGAATACTTGATAACCTTGTCCTGATTGATCACCTTGTTGTTGAAAGGCTTCTAAAATGTCATCATCGAGATACAATGCAATTTTTGTTTGATTTTTTGGCTGAACAACAGCACCTCGTTTTGCATTACTAAAATCATATTCCGCTTTCATAGGTTTTCCTCTCCGAACGAGTAGCTAGGCGTGCTGAAATCAACCGGATATTTTCGCCGCGATAGGTATAGACAACGACGAGCAAACGAAACAGATGATCTATCCCAATTATAATAAATCGTCTTTCTCTTTCTGACATTGTATCTTCAAAAGAAAGGGCATTGGGATCATAGAGCACTGCTTCAGCATCAGAGAATCGAATATTATGCTTTTTGAAGTTGCTATTTGCTTTACTCGGATCTCATTCAATGACCATAAGGAAAAACACAAAATAGTAGAGTATGTTAGCGAAGCGTAACGCACAAATAAAACAGCAAACATCAAAAAGGCGCGTTACATTTCATTAACGAACCCTACAAGATCTAAAATCCATAACGCCTCATTTCTGGATCCAGATCTACTCTATTTTTTCCTGTACTATAGTCAGCAGCGGCTTGTGGTGAATAGTTAAGTACTAAGCTTTGATAGACACCAAGATGTTTTATTCTTTTTCCAAGAGCATTGGGATTTCCTGGATATTTATTTTCTTCAGCAATCATACATGCATAAAGTGTATGGAATGTCAGATCTACTAAACGTTGATCTACCTCACTGTAGGTAAGAACAATTTGATCTATTACTTCAAATACTTCATTTGAAACTTCTGAATCTGTCGCGTCATAAATACTCTGGAAATCTTCATATACTTTTTCTACTTCGTAAGTTTCAGCAAATCTTTTTAAGTTGGCAAATAAATGAATATCCAATGGAGCTATTCTTTGATTATTGCTGAGATCGACGATATAAACACACCATGTGTCTCGATTTCCCGTATCAAAGATAAGCTGGACTCCACTTGTTAAAGTTCTTATTGGTCTCGGCATAATATTCTACAAAATATAAGAAGAAAATCTAAGAGGTCTAACTTCAATTAAACCTCTTACAAACAGGTAAAAATTTGCTCTTAGAAAAGGTCGATGTCTGTTACTGCACCTTTACTGCTGGAAGATACAATCTTTGCATATTTACCCAAAACACCACGCTTATAACGAGGTTCAGGGGCTTTCCATGCAGCACGACGAGTCGCTAATTCCTCATCAGAAACATTAATCTGCAACAAAAGCTGATTGGCATCGATGGTGATGCTGTCGCCTTCATGGACGAGACCAATATTGCCGCCAACAAAAGCTTCCGGCGCAACGTGACCCACCACGAGACCATAGGTTCCGCCAGAGAAACGACCGTCAGTAATTAGACCAACAGAATCGCCGAGACCTGCACCGATAATCGCGGAAGTGGGAGCTAACATTTCCCGCATACCGGGGCCACCCTTGGGGCCTTCATAACGCACGATGATCACATCACCTGCACTGATTTTGCCAGCGAGGATCGCATCGAGACATTCTTCCTCAGACTCAAAAACTCTTGCGGGGCCAGTGATGACAGGCTTTTTCACGCCACTGATTTTCGCGACGGAGCCTTCTTCTGCGAGATTACCCTTGAGGATGGCGAGGTGACCGATTTTATATAGGGGATTATCAAACTTACGAATGACATCCTGATCCGCCGCTGGTTCGCTGGGGATGTCTGCAAGGTTTTCGGCGACGGTTTTACCCGTAATTGTCATGCAGTCGCCGTGGAGTAAGCCTTGATCCAAAAGCATTTTCATCACTTGGGGAATACCACCCGCTTTGTGGAGATTTGTGGTGACATATTTGCCGGAGGGCTTCAGGTCACAAAATACGGGCACACGCTGACGAATTTCTTCAAAATCATCGAGGGTTAGGGGCACTTCCATGGTGTTGGCGATCGCCAACAAATGCAGCACAGAATTTGTCGAACCACCGACCGCCATGATCACCGTGATCGCATTTTCAAAAGCTTTGCGCGTGAGGATATCCTTCGGCAAAATTTGGTGTTTGACCGCATTCACCAGCGCCTTTGCAGATTCTTCGGTGCTAGTCGCTTTCTCCTCATCTTCCGCCGCCATGGTCGAAGAATAGGGCAAACTAATTCCCATCGCCTCAAATGCCGAGGACATCGTATTCGCCGTGAACATCCCGCCACAGGAACCCGCACCGGGACAGGCATTTTTCTCGATCGCCGTTAATTTCTCTTCAGTAATCTTGCCCGCACTGAACTGACCCACCGCCTCAAAAGAACTGACAACCGTTAGATCTTCGCCGTCGAGATGACCGGGTTTGATCGTGCCACCATAGACAAAAATTGCCGGAATATTCATACGGGCGATCGCCAAAACAGCACCAGGCATATTCTTATCACAGCCCCCAATTGCCAGCACCGCATCCATGCTTTGACCATTACAAGCCGTCTCGATGGAATCCGCGATCACATCACGGGAAACCAGCGAATACTTCATCCCCTCAGTACCCATCGAGATGCCATCACTAATGGTGATCGTCCCGAACATTTGCGGCATCGCACCCGCTTCTCGCAGCGCAGTTTCAGCCCGCAGCGCCAAAGTATTAATCCCCATATTGCAGGGCGTAATCGTGCTGTACCCGTTCGCCAAACCCACAATCCGCTTTTTAAAATCATCATCACCAAAGCCCACAGCACGGAGCATGGCGCGGTTTGGACTGCGTTGGTGTCCTTGGGTAACAACTTGACTACGTCGATTCTCACTCATAACAGGATGGAATAAATAGATTACATTTACGTCAAAATAACCTGTCTATTGTCCGTCGTTTTTGAGCTTTTGGGTAGTAATGCTTGACAACTGTAATTAATTATTTTCTACGCAGCAGAGGTAAAAGAATAGTACTGAGCTTCCTTTACCGCGAGCGTTAAAACCACTTGAATTGTTTCAATAAAACTAGTTAACCAAGCGCATTCCGCTTCACGTTTATCACAAAAATGATCAATTAATTCACTTAATGACAGAATCAAAGTTCTGTAGCTTCGTGGCGAAATCAATACCAACTTCATCAACAAAACACTTAACGAAAGAAACTCCTGTTCAATCATCAACAAAGTGAAAGGATGCGACGGATTTTGGAGATTTTCAGCATTAAGCAAATAGTAAATTAGCTCATCACAAGTCTTCGCGATTAAATGGTTGCCCACTGATATCTTATTTTTGTGGGAATACCGAGTGATCAAAAACTGGTTGATTTTTTCTGGTAGCCATTTTA
>JBARRZ010000024.1:0-16655 GCA_049644465.1 Limnothrix sp. | reverse complement strand
CGGTTACAGTCTAAATGTTAACGTAACTGCTTGGCCGAAAGATTATGAAAGGTTTCTGCATTTTTAATCTATTCTTAAATCGAATTCAAACTTTAAGCCAATATTCTTTTCTGACAATTTTAAATCAGGAAAAGATTGGTTATTCTTTGAACTTTTGGCTAACGCCTAATAGTGTTAGTAAAAGTATATTTAGTTTAACTAGCCAGTTACCCCAACTTACGTAAAGGTTTTTGATTGAACTTAAAAATATTGTGCCGCTGTGAGTCTCGTAATGATTAAGTTGTGAAAGCCAAGTTGTCTCTCCTGTTGGTGACACTATTCCTGAATAGCCTGTATTGCTCGCGCGGACTGTCCAACGACTATTGGCGATCGCCTGCATCACATCGAGGGCATGGTGTTGAGCAGGCATCGTCGGACTGTAATGGGCATCATTGGAAGAAACAATAATAAATTCTCCTCCGGCAGCGGTTTGGCGACGGAAGTGCTCTGGGTAAGCCGACTCATAACAAATGGCGGCGATCGCCTGACCGATGGGAGTCATCAAAGTAGGCGGATTTTGACCCCGCGCTAAATGGGCATCAAGGGGCGATAAACGATCAATAAATTTGCCGAGAATCGACTCGAAGGGAATGTATTCACCCAGCGGTACAAGCCGTTGTTTGTTGTAGCGACTAATCACTTCAGTTTGGGCATTAATCGTAAATAAACTATTCGTAAAATTTTTGCCTTCTGAGCCAAAAGCACCCAGAATAATGGGGATTTTTTCCTGTCTCATGGCACGGGATAATGCTGTGCCCCCCAAAACCTGCTCAATTTTAAAAGGTAGTGCTGTTTCCGGCGTAATGATTAGATCGACGTTTTGCTGGGCTAGCTCACGATAGCCCTTTGTATAGTTGGCGATCGCCCCGGTTGTCCCATCTTTATAGAGTTTGATTTCGTTAGGAATATTGCCTTGTATAATTCCAATTTTGAAAGGTTGACTCGTGTCAGTTTCTGTTGTTAGAAATAAACCCAAACCTAGTCCATGAAAAGCAGTAAAGATTGTAATACCTAAGATCAAAAAGAGCTTGGCTTGATTCTGTTTTCTTTTCGCTAAATAATCAAGAAAAAATTCAGCGAAGCAACCATTTACTAATAAAATAACAGCCGAAACAGTTGTAAATCCTGATAGTTTGGTAAGTTGCAAAATCGCGAGATTGTGGGGACTTTGACTAAAGGCCAAAAAATGCCAAAACAAATCACCCTGACTCCATACATATTCAATCACGCACCACAGAGCTGAACCGTAGATAATTCGCTTGAATTTGGTTTGCCCACTATCTGCAAAAGCTGGAGCAAGTTCTCCAAAAATCAGCATTCCAACTGTCCACAACAGCGGTACGCAAACACCCCAAACCGTGATAATTAGCCACGCAGCTGCCGCAATACACAGGCTCCAAAACCAAGGAATCCCCATCCATGTCATCGGGTGAATGCCGGTGATCCAAAAGAGAATTAGACCTTGGTAACCAATGCCCCAAGCAATGCTATAAATTAACGGGTTTTGATAGCGTTGATAAAATTTTTTTACTATGCGAAAAAGGTTTTTGGTCGGGGCGATCGCCGTCTTATTTGGTGCTTGATGAATCAAAATCCAGAGCGGAATAATTGCCACCCATGCCAAATACCACGCTTCGAGGGGCGCAGAGGTTAACCCCATCAAAATGCCGCCGCCAAATGCCCCTAATGTCCGCAAGATCAGCTTACGATTCACTGGCCGGAAACTTTTTGTGGCGGACATCTTCGCTGTATTGTTCGATTGCTTCGGTGATTAGTTTGTCTAAATGTAAGTATTGCTTTGCGAAAGGCGGCGATTTTTCACTTAAGCCAAGCAAGTCGGCGGTGACTAAAACTTGACCGTCGCAATGTTGTCCCGCCCCAATGCCGATGGTGGGAATTGATAGTTTCTCGGTAATTGTCCGCGCCAACTCTGACGGAATATGTTCGAGCACAATAGCAAATGCGCCGGCTTGCTCAAGGGCGATCGCCTCGTTCACCACCCGCGTGGCATCAGCTTCACTTTTTCCCTGCTGTCGGTAACCCAAAGTATGCACCGATTGCGGCGTCAGACCCACATGACCCATCACCGGAATGCCCAGCATCGTTAAGCGATCTACTGTGGCGGCGATCGCCGGATGACCCCCTTCTAATTTGATGGCCTGCGCCGACGTTTCTTTGAGAATTCTGCCCGCTGTGTGGATCGCCTGCGACAAACTTTCTTGGTAGGTCAAAAATGGTAAATCGCTTACCACCAGCGCATTTTTTACCCCACGACAAACCGCCTGTGTATGGTGAATCATCGCATCCAAACTTACTGGCAGCGTATTCTCGTAGCCCAAGGCCACCATCGCCAGCGAATCCCCCACAAGCACCACATCGACCCCCGCTTGATCAACTAAACGGGCGATCGCATAATCCCACGCCGTCAGCGTCACAATAGGTCGTGCTTCTTGTTTATATCGTTGCAAAGTTCTCGGAGTAACCCGCATCATGATTCCCTAAGGTTGAACAAAACCATAGTGGGGACGTGCCAAACCCGTTGTCAAACTCACCCATGCTAAACCTTGCTGTGTACCCACCCACAATTTGTTGCCGACATCAGGGGCGATCGCCAGAACTTGCCGAGACGGCAGTTGTCCAACCCGACCCAAAACAAGGCCACTATCAGCCTTTAAGCGCGTAATCCCTTCATCAGTGCCAGCCCAAACAGTCCCATCTTGCCCAAAACGGACACTCGTCACATTTTTCTTGCGCATCGCCGTCACATCCCGCAAAATCTCGCCCGTTGTCGGCTCAATCACCAACAAACCATTTAGCGTCCCAGCCCAAAGCTGACCATCCGGAGCCGTTGTCAAACTATTAACCACACCACCCGTAATATTGCGCACCGTTTGCATCGGGTAAGCACTAGCCGTATTGATTTGCACCAAGCCCAATAATGTCCCAAGCCAGAGATTTCCCCCCTGATCAAGCGTCATCGCGTTAGGCCGCAAACCGGGTAATTTCTGGAGTGTTGTCATCACCAATCCTTCATCCGGACTAATGAGCACCAACCCTTGATCGGTTCCAACCCACAGATAACCCCGTTGATCGACGAGTAACGAGACAACACGATTCGAGGGCAATAAAATATTTTGCTGCGTTACCTCATTACTCCGCGCATCGACCCGCAATAATCCCTGCGTTGTCCCAACCCAAATACGACCCACTTTGTCCATCGCCAACGCTTCGACGTTGTAGTTAGTCAGGTCAATACGTTTAAGGATTTCGCCTGTGTTGGGGTTAATGCGGCTTAGTCCCTGCCAAGAGCCAACCCAGAGATCGCCATCAATATTTTCAAGCAGAGAAGTGATGCGTAAATTTTCTTGCCGGAGATTAAAATCTGGTTCAACGCTCGGCGGTGGTGGGGCGGTTGGTTCGTAAATCGGAATGACAAATTCAGCGGGAGCCTGTGCCACAACTGGTATCTGCGCGCTGATAGATAAACCCAGTCCGGTCAAAAGCAAAGCGGAATAGAAAGAAAGATGTCCCATTTGTTTGGATTTCAGCGATCGCCGCCACAGAAATTTACTGCTCATGTTATCAATTTTTTTCATGGACTTTCGCTAGAGAAAAAACGCAATCCTTTGGCCTTAGGGCATCGGTCAAAAATCTGAGTCGTGAAGCAATTACTTGAGAAGAAAGGGGTCGGAAAAAGAAAGTTATCGAAGCAAAACTGACAATTAAGCCATGCTGAGATCGTTACGAAGGTTGCCCTTGAGTGGATGGACTGGCACTGGCTGGAGCTTTGCCACGAGGGGTCGTTTCGAGGGCTTGTTTTTCGGTGTCGTAGATTTCAAATACGGAATCCATCATGGTCACTTCAAACACGAGACGGGATTCTGGGTGGACTTCACAGATTCGAAAGCTGCCTTTATTTTTGTCTGCATCGCGCATGCCGGCGACCAAGGCTGTAAGGCCAGAACTATCAACAAAGCTGACTTGGCTGAGATTAATCACAATGTGCGGACTGACTTTTGAGATGCATTCCTGTAGTTCAAGGCGAAACTGCCAAGCTGTTCTGATATCGAGCCGTCCGCTGGGTACTAAAACAATGACTGTTGTTCCGTCTTCAGCAGTATGGGTTACTTGATCAATCGGAATCACACAGACCTCCCCATTCTTATGTGGAAATAAGACTTTCTTATAAATTCATGTCCCATCATACTCAATATTTCCCCCTTCTTTGGCATGATTCTTTGCTTGGACTAAATTTGCTGGATGCGAAATTACAAAAACTGTACAAAGATTAGCGGGGCGATCGCCTACTTTGCACAGTTTTTCTATTACTCAAATTATTAAGATTTGGCCGAAATATCTACTTCTTCTGCCAGTTCGCCCAATCTTGAGGCTTCAGGAAACGTTCATACAGTTCCGCTTCGGGCGTGCCGGCTTCGGGGGTGTAAGCATACTGCCAGCGGACGAGGGGAGGCAATGACATCAAAATTGATTCGGTGCGGCCATTGGTTTGCAAGCCAAAAATCGTGCCTCGGTCATAAACGAGATTGAATTCCACATAGCGACCACGACGGTATAACTGGAAATCACGCTGGCGATCGCCATACTCGATATCCTTGCGCCGCTCAATAATGGGCACATAAGCATCCAAAAAAGAACCCGCGCAATCCTGCACAAACCCAAATAGATCTTCCCAACTTCGCTGTGGTTGCTCGCCCAGTTTTTTACTATGAGCTGCCGCTCCCTTATCCGGATGAGGCCCTTTGTAAAGCTCGCCTGTGCCGTCTTGATAATCAAAAAATAAACCACCTACACCACGCGTCTCATCCCGGTGCTTTAAGTAAAAATACTCATCGCACCACTGTTTAAAGACGTTGTAGTATTCTGCGTGATGGCGATCGCAGGCCGCTTGATAAGTCTTGTGGAAATGAGCCGCATCCTCATCAAACGCATAATAAGGGGTCAAATCCGCACCACCACCAAACCACCAAACCGGGCCAGCCTCAAAATAACGATAATTTAGATGCACCGTCGGAATATAAGGACTATGGGGATGCAGCACCATCGAAGTGCCCGTCGCATAAAAACCATGACCCGCTGCTTCAGGACGTTGCTTCAAAATCGAAGGCGGTAACTCCTTACCCCACACCTCAGAAAAATTGACGCCGCCCTGTTCCAAAATATTGCCATTCGTCATCACACGAGAACGACCACCACCACCTTCTTCGCGCTGCCAAGCATCCTGCTTAAACTTGCCCTTGCCATCTGCCTGTTCTAAACCTGCACAAATCGTGTCTTGGATTTGCTGCATGAATTGACTGACCCGCTTTTGAGAATCACTCGGCGGCAAAGGTTTGGTGCTGGAATCGGTATTTTTTTTCGGTTCTGTATGCAAAGCTGTCATGGCTGCGTCAAGAATATCAGTGAATTTGTAAGCTTGAAGTGAAAAATAGCTAGCCGGCCACTAGAGCCGAACACCTTATATATCAAGGTTTTTTATAAAAAAGAAAATCAAAGCAATATTCAGACTAACGCGAATCGGTGTGTTTTCCGTCGCTGGAATTGTGTTTTTTCGTAAAGTGCCAACCCCAATTGTCCGGATCATGAGGTTCGATTTTTGAGGCTAGAGCGATTGTCATTTAAGCAAATCTGCTATTTTCGAGCGCATTGATTTTGAAGATCTATCAAAGTCATCCCAAAAATTACCGGATGTGAGCTTAATTTTTAAAAGCTTGATTTCCAGAGTTTGAGATCAAAAATATTTCTTAGCTCTTTGCTGAATTTTCATTGCACCAAAGACTGTATTCAGATCAATAAAGCTCTTGAAGATATGTAACAGCCACAGACCGAAATCAACTAAAAACTCTACTTTCTGGCATACAATAAGTTTAGGTTAAGAGAAGGTTATGAAAACGGCTTTATTACTCGCGACCAATTATTTTGCCAGAGGAAAGTGAGACATGAAAATTCAAGTTCCTGTAATGACTACAGCTAAGCAACCTTATCTACCGATACAGAAAGCTAGCATTGTGTCCTCTGAAAGAGTGGCTTGCTGGTTTAAGGACGAAGAGGGCAAGTTGTACCAACGTTGGATCGCTCAACCAAAGCATCTTTTGGAATAAAATCGATCAAATTTATTTTAGAAGTTAGAAATTGATAGCTGAGTGCTCAGTCTTCTGTCTTCAATCAATTTTGCAAATTAAGCCAGTAAATCAAGCCAAAAATAACTAAAAGAGGGATGAAAAGCTCATCCCTCTTTTGTTCTGTGTATTACGAATCTTTTGAGTTTTATTGTCTAGAGTTCAGGAATCGGTAAAAGAGAGCAGTGCACTGAAATCGCTCAGGATGTATAAAACTGATGTGGTAAAACCCAGCAAAGTACTGGGGTCAGAATTGCTACGGCAATGCTGATGATGCCGATGACTTGGAAAGCAATCAAGGAGTCTGTCATGATCATATCCTCACAATGTGTTCGAGTTATGACATTTCTAGTTTAACCTTGATTTTTCGAAGTTGGTGTCTACACGCCACCGGAGATCAGAAACGTTACACCAATCAAGGCTACAACTAGGCCGCCTCCAATTAAACCGACGGTGATATTTTTTGTTTGGTCACCGGTATCTTGTGGCTCTGCCTGATACATGGTTGGTTCTACGGCGAAGTTATTTAGTTTTCCGTCTTCATCTTCCATTTGGTAAGCCATTGGTTAAGCCTCGAAAAAAATAGTGATTTTAAGGTTGCACTAATTTTAGGAAGTGCCTTTACGTTCACCAATAAAGCTCAATAAAATTTAAAGTTTTTAGCAGTTTACGCAGTAAGGAACGGAAGATGCTGAGACCTCTTATAGCTGCACCACTTTTGCTAAAGATGAACGGTCTTGTGCTTGGCTTCGTTCAAGTTTTTATGCACCCATACCGGAGTAATGACGTAATCCTTTGCGCCAAAAGTAGCGGTTGAGGAAAAAGAAAAGCACGCTCCAGAAAGTCATGACAATTAGGCCTTCCCACAGGCGAACGGGTAAGCCGATGGCGATCGCCGCCGGGAAATAAATGACGTAAGGAAAAGGCGTGAGTAGGGCAATTTCGCGCATGAGGGGTGGAAAGGTCTCGAGGGGAGCGATATAGCCGGACAGGAAAATGTAAAACAAAAACCATGTTTGTTCGATGGCGCTGGCTTTTTCGACCCAGAAGGCAGCCATAGCAAAGGTGTACTGCATGAGAAAGCGCATACCAAAGGCGATCGCCGTCACGAAAAGACACAGTAGGGCTTGGGGCAGGCTAGGCAACCAGAAAGCTTCGGGATAAAGCAGAAAAAAGAGAGTGACAAGTATGAAGGTGAAGGGGAGACGGGCTACTCGTTCTGACACATGACCTGCAAAATGTCGCCAGACGGGATCGATTGGTTGCAGCAGTGCAAAAGAGAGATTGCCTTGGGATACTTCTTTTTCAAATTCCCAAATGACCCAAACAAGGGTGAGCTGTCGGACAACAAATACGGCGAGAAAATATCGGGCGAATTCAATCGTGGAAAGCTGTAATTGGACTTGGTCGGCTGCTTCTGTCCAAACACCGAGCAAAATCATCGGTAAGGAACCGGAGAGCACCCAAAAAAGCAACTCGGCGCGGTATTCCACCATATAGGCGTAGTACACAGTCAGGAGGGTTAGGGTTTTGCGCAGGGTTGATCGCAGCATTTGTCTCAAGGGGCGGGGGTCAAAATCTATAATAGGGTTAATGCTCGCGGATCTTTATTTTTGTCGCTTATGAACTCTCTGCGCCCGGCGATCGCCTGTCTTAGTTTGCTGTTTACCATTGCTCCGACATCCGCTTTATTGGCCCAATCTACTCCGACAGTAGAGATTCCTGAGGCTTATTACACAGGGATTAATCAAAGTCGCGCGGGTGATTATGGCGGAGCGTTGTTCGAGTTAACCACGGCGATTCGTTTTCGTCCCGGTTTTGCGGATGCTTATTATCAACGGGGCTTTGTTCACGAAAGAATGGGGAATGAAGGGGAGGCGATCGCCGATTATGGTCGTGCGATTCAGCGGGATTCTGAGCTTGCGGCGGCGTATTTGCAACGGGGAAAATTATTTTACAAACGCGGGGATTTAGCGAGTGCGTTAAAGGATTTCGACCAAATTTTGGCGATCGCCCCTAACAATATTTTAGGGTTGGTCGCACGAGGTAAAGTCTATGCCCAAATGGGTGAAGCCGTCCTAGCGTTGCAAAATTTCACTGGCGCAATCAACCTCGATAGCCGTTATCCAGAAGCTTACGTGGAGCGCGGTATCGTTTATCAGCGGCTGAATAATCAGGTGCAAGCAGTCGCGGATTATTCCAACGCCATCGAGCTTAATCCTGCTTTAGTCACGCCTTATTTACAACGCGGTATCATCTACCGCCAAGGCAACAAATTAGTTGAGGCGATCGCCGACTACAATCTTGCTCTCAAAAATGACCCAAATAACGCTCGTGCCTATTATTTACGCGGTGTTGCCGTAGAACAACAAGGTCAATACCAAGCCGCTTTTCGAGACTACTCACAAGCCATTAATCTAGACGACAGCATTGGCCCCGCCTTTGGTAATCGCGGTAGCATCCACGCGCAGATGGGAGATTATGCCGCCGCAAAAAATGATTATCAACGCGCTGCACAGTTATTTCTCGATGCAGGCAAACAAGAAGACTATTTACTCACGCTGGATTTGTTACGCGCTTTACCGAATTAAATTGATGTGAGTTCGGGTTGATGATTTTTAAGATGGACAAGCTGAAAAAGAGACACGGAGACGCGGAGACGGGGTGACACGGGGACAAAATGTGAAACGAAGATTTATTGTGCACTGAAACTTTTTTCCATAACATTATCTCCCCTTCTCCAGCTCTCCTCTCTCCGCGTCGTCCCTGCCAGTCCTGCTTCTCCCAAGCCGAAGTTAAATTACGGATATCCTGACCTTGAATTCAACAAAATTGCTGTGTTAATTTAGGACTATACAAGGCAAATTTTTGGTGACCAAATGCAGATCAAAAGCTGGGAAAGTCCCCGCCGTCGTGGTCGCAACGATAAAGGGCAAGGTGGTTCAGCACGTCAGCGACAACTTAAAAAACGCGACAAAATGTTGAGAAACAAACTCAAGCGAGATGCAAAAGTCGATAACGGCAACGGCTCCGACAAGCAAAATCAACAAAATAAGCGCAACGGTAACGGAGGGGAAATTAATTTATCCCCTCTTTTTTATTGCCCTAATTCGTAGGCAAGATGGCAGGCAACGAGGCGATCGCCCTTTGTGAATTTAAAAAAGCGACGTCCACTACTGTCTTTACTGGCGACAGGGAATTTATCGACGGCAATCAACTCTGTTTTATTTTGAGAATCCTTCGTCCACAAAACCGTTTCGTCGGTGGGCATAAACATCCGCAATAATAAATCTGTTTTAGATTCAAATCGCATCACATGGTTACCCATATCGCCACGACGACCGAGCCGTAATCCTTGTACTTCAATCCGTTTGCCGTAACCTTCTTCGGATAACAAACACAGTTCGCTGTCCCGCTGGAAGGACACGCAGCCGACAATTTTTTCGCTAAAGCGCAATTTTAAAGCTTGATTTCCTTGGGAGGTTCGTCCCTGCACCGGAATTTCTGATTGGCTAATGGGCAGGTGTAAAATACGCCCACTACTCACGGCGATCGCCACATGGTCTCCGGCTGTGACGAGGAAGGCAAACTGTAATGTGTCACCGTCTTTGAGTTTAATCAAGCTCAAGCCCCGACTGGTGAAATCACTCAGCTCTGTTGCCGCAAGACGTTTGATTTTCCCTTTACTGGTGAGCAACAACAACTCGAGATTATCGAGATTTTCTGGCAGAATAAATTGATTAATCGGCTGGTGATTGTCGCGCTGGGCATGGTCTGGCAGCAAACTGTTAAGCTGCGGTTTGTCGCGTTGTTCTTGATAGGGCAGGTCGGCGATCGCCACCGGATAAGCTTTACCTTGATCGGTACAAACAACGAGATTTTCTTGCGTGCCAATTGTTTCTTTGTACAGCACCGTTTCTTCGCTATTGACCAACGTATCTTCATTGCCCCAACAAATTTCTGTCGTCTCGGCGATCGCCACATAAGACGATTCAGTACGCTGCGGCAAAAGATTGAGTAATGGTTCCGGCTCTACTTTGGGCGTTGCTTTACGGCGTTTTTTCTTAGGTTGTTCTTCGGTTGCCGTCGTCGCAGTAACCTCAACCGTTTTAGGCTTCGTGGATTTTGCAGCAGTTGGTGCATCCGGCAAGCGTGTCCGGCGCGGGTCAGCAAATTTACGTTTTAGAGCGCGCAGATCTTTTTTCAACGATTTTAATAACTCGTGGCGATCGCCCAACAGCGTATTCAGCTGATTAATTTCCTGCTGTAACCCGGCAAATTCCTGCTCCAGTTTCTGCTTCTCGAGACCCGTCAACCGACGCATCGGCATCGCCAAAATCGCATCAGACTGCGTTTCACTCAACTCCAATTCCGCTAGAAACCGCTGTTTCGCAGTCGAGCCATCCGCTGAATTCCGCAGAATATCAATCACTTCATCCAAATTGTTTAACGCCAACAGCAAGCCCTCAACCGAATGGCTGCGCGCTTCCTTATTCTCCAATTCGTTCCGATACTGGCGCCGCACCGTTGCTTCCCGAAATTTGAGAAATTCCTGCAAAATTTGCTTCAGTGTCAATTGGCGAGGCTGACTATTAACGAGCGACAGCATAATCGCCCCAAAATTCGACTGGAGCGCCGTTTTTCGATAAAGAACCTGTAAAACCTCCTCCGGCTTGGCATCCCGTTTTAGCTCAATCACCACCCGCATACCTTGGCGATCGCTCTCATCCCGAATATCAGAAATACCCGACATCTTGCCATCATTCACCAACGCCGCAATCTTCTCAATCCAAGCCGCCTTATTCACCTGATAGGGCAACTCCGTCACCACTAGCGCATTAATATCCCGCTTACGCTTCTTACCCACCTGCAGCACTTCTAGGTGCACAATGCCCCGCATCGGAATCGAGCCACGCCCAGTCTTATAAGCCTGCTGCACCCCTTCGAGATCAACAATCTCACCACCCGTCGGAAAATCTGGTGCGGGAATCCATTTCCATAACTGCTCATCTTCCAGTTCCGGCTTGTCAATGAGTGCCACCAACGCATCCACAACCTCACCCAAGTTATGCGGCGGCATATTTGTTGCCATGCCTACCGCAATACCTGAAGAGCCATTTAGCAAAATAATCGGTAACTGCGCAGGCAGCACAACCGGTTCCTGCTGAGATCCGTCAAAATTATCTGTAAAATCGACTGTCTCTTCACCAATCTGATCCAGCATCGCCTCGAAACTGACTGGCGCTAACCGCGTCTCGGTATAACGCATCGCCGCAGGAGGGTCATTATCAATCGAACCAAAATTACCGTGTCCGCCTAGTAACGGATACCGCGTCGAAAAGTCCTGAACTAACCGCACCAAAGCATCATAAACAGACTGGTCACCGTGGGGATGATATTTACCCAGTACATCACCCACTACCCTTGCGCATTTTCGGTAAGGACGATCTGGACTCAAGCCCAACTCATACATCGCGAAGAGGATACGCCGATGAACAGGCTTTAAGCCGTCACGAATATCTGGCAACGCCCGTCCGACAATAACGCTCATCGCGTATTCCAGATAGGATTGCTCCATTTCGGTGTGGAGAGCTGTGGGGATAATGTTGCCGGGCTGGAGCAGATCGAGTTGTTGTGCCATGAATTTACGCGAATTGGACAATAATGCGAGACGCTACTTTTCAGGAATATACTGTCGATTATTAAATCTTTACAACTATCCGCATCTTTTTTACCTTAAAGGGATCTGCTGAAAAATGGCAAAAACTGACATCTAATTAGTTTATTTGTACTAAGAGTATCATGGCGCTGCAATTTTCTGGGTACTCTCTAGGAGAACGGATTCGCTAGCAATTTGATGCAATCGGAACTTTACAAACTCTTTAAAAACGCTGGATTAGTCTCTCTACTTACGTATTCGTAGTGATTTCTATCTGTGATGTCTGAGGGTTGTCAATCTTGATGGCAATATATTTGTATCCTTGTGGGACTTGTATGACGCTGATTTTAGAAAAGGGATAGCTATGCCAACTGTACTAATTGTGGAAGACGATCCCATCAATATCCGTGTATTTACAAAAATCCTCACTAAGCGGGGCAATTTTGAGGTGCTTTGCTCGGAGGATGTAGAAGATATTTTGGCGATCGCCGCGAGTGGTAAAACTGATGCGATTGTAATGGATGTTTCTTTAACGAATAGCGTTTATGAGGGCAAATCTGTTGATGGTATCCGGATCACACAGATTCTCAAGTCTAACGAGGCGACAAAGCATATTCCAATTGTTTTGGTCACGGCTCACGCAATGCAGGGCGATCGCGAATCTTTCTTAAAAACTAGCGGTGCAGATGGCTATATTTCTAAACCTGTGATTGATCATCAGGCATTCGTTGATCAAATCAAGGAAATGATGGCGTAAGAGTCTATCTTGAAATTTGCATCAAGCTAATTTGTACGACGGCCAATTGATATATTTCTTGTGAAACGTAATGTTAATTCAATTTGACTACAGAACTTGTGAACGTAGCCATGCCACGGGCAAGTAGGTCATTTTCGTTGCTGTTGGGACATAGGCTCGACGATTAAAAACATCGTAATCATTTTTTTCGATAATGTCTAAAATGCCTTGATAGAGCATCAATGCTGACCACACGGGCCACCGAGCATCTGGATGGAGGGCACGAATACCGCGTTCTGCCATTTCGTAATAGTCTCTAGCACGCTGGATCTCAAATTTCATCAGCGATCGCCATTGATCATTGATCACACCATCGAACAATTCTTTTTCAGAATAATCAAAACGCTCAAGATCTTCTAAAGGCAGATAAATCCGACCTCGACCCCGATCCTCGCCCACATCTCGCAAAATGTTTGTTAATTGATTCGCAATGCCCAGTGCAACCGCTTCATCCGTTGGTACCGACATCTCTTGATTGCGCTCCCAAGGTGCAGGCTCTGGCGGATTTTCTAAACCCATCACTGCACCAGACATCAATCCCACTGTTCCTGCCACGCGGTAGCAATACAGCTTTAGATCTTCAAACGTTTCATAACGGCTGCGATACAGATCCATCCGTTGACCAGCAATCATGTCTCGAAAAGGCTGAATATCCAACGGAAAGCGATTCAGGCTATCGACTAACGCCACATCAGGATCGGCGATCGGTTGGCCTGCAAACACTGACTCTAAATCCTTTTCCCAATGGTCAAGGGTTTCTGGCGTCGTGTTGACCGCCTCTGGTCCGTCCACCAACTCATCTGTGCGACGGCACCAGACATAGATTGCCCAAATCGCTTCTCTTTTCTCCTTCGGCATCAGCAAAGTGCCCAAATAGAAGGTTTTCGAATACTTCGCCGTAATGGTACGACAATATTCATACGCCTCCTCACAGGAGACAAAAGATGAAGCTGTTTGGGGGGAGTTTTGAAGTCTAGACAATTGCAGCATGCGTTGCGGGCGAAGTTGTCTGGGGAGTATTTGGCGTCGCTCCCCGTGGGCAAAAAAAGCCATATCAGATTGTCGCATTGTACGACTTAAATGGGAAATTTAGGCGTATTGATACCTATAAATCACCCAAATAAGCCAGTTATACGGCAACAGAGACGGCAGCAGAATCAGTAGTCAGAATGTTTTCTGAGGCTTTAGCAACAGCCTGAGCTGTTAGCTTCCCAGAAAGTACAGCACCTTCCATACTCGCCAAATAACGCTGCATTGTGTAGTCACCAGTTAGGAAAAAGTTTTTCACTGGCGTGTCTTGGGATGGACGACAGTCTTGACGACCGGGCGTAGATTTGTAAACAGAACGCGGTGTTTTGACCACGTGATATTTAAGCAGTTGTGCTTGGTCTTCGCCGCTGAAGTCATCGGGGAAGAGTTGTCTTAATTCTTCCATAGTTACGGCAATAATTTCTTCGTCGGACTTACTAATCCAATCTTTTGCTGGGGCAAGGACAAGCTCTAGCATGGAATTATCGCTGTAATACTCGCGGCAAGTGTTGCTCATATCGGCATAAACACTCAACAGGGGCGATCGCGAAAAGAGTAGATGATCCACGTCGGTTAGCTTGCGGTCGAACCACATGTGGAGGTTGATTACGGGCACGCCTTCTAGCCCATTAAGCTTGTTGAAAAATTCCAGCTTTTTCCAAGGCTCTGGCAACATCGTTTTTAACGGGTCAACGGGCATAGCGGAAACGTAAGCATCTGCGGTAAATAATTCGTCTGGTTCACCGTCTAGGCCACGCAATAGGTAACCTTTCACTGTGCCGTCATCATTTAGGACAAATTCTTTGAGAGGTCGCTTGAGGTGGACTTCGCCGCCGCGCTCTGTGATGTAATCAACCATCGGTTGGCAGAGGCGGGTGGTTGGAGGGCCGTCGAGGAATGCCATTTTGGAGCCGTTCTTTTCTTGGAGAAAACGGTTCAGGGCTGTGAGAAGGATTGTTGCAGAAATTTCGTCAGGATTTATGAAATTTAAGGCTTTGGACATGGCAATAAAAACTTCTTTTTCGACGCGCTCAGGGATGTTTTGCTTCTTCATCCACTCTGACCACGAATACTTGTCCATTGCTTCGACGTACTTTTGACCTTGAACGATCGCCGGCATGAGGCCGATGCCAAATTTAATTTTTTCTTCCCATGTGAGCATGTCGTTATTGCGGAGAATCGCGACTAGGCCGTTAACTGGGGCTGGTAAATCGGGAAAATCAAAGCGGGAGTAGGTGCCGGGAGCATCGGGTTGATTGAAGATCATGCTGTGCTTTTTCCACTGGAGGCGATCTTCGATGCCTAGTTCTTTGAACATTTGGAGCATGTTTGGGTAGGCTCCGAAAAAGATGTGGAGACCTGTCTCGTACCAGTCACCGTCTTTGTCTTGCCATGCTGCAACTTTACCGCCAAGGACGTTTCGCCTTTCTAAAACGATAGGTGTGTGACCTGCATCTACGAGGTATTTTGCACAGGATAATCCTGCTAATCCGGCTCCGGCGATCGCAACACGCATGGTGAGAGGCTTCCTACTCTAAAGAACGTTATCTGAATTGATGATGATTATTATAGTTTGCAATTCGTTACATTTGTACGGAAAATCGAAGGTTTGCTTCACTTTACCTGAATAAATCACCTTGTTTTTTGGCTGTTTTTTCTATTAGGAGCCTGGTGATAAACCTTACTAAGTCTGATTTTGGGCTTATCAGGTTGGGCGATTGGGAAAGTGGGCGATCGCCGTTACATATAACTAATAATTGCATCAAGATTCTGCGTTGTATCAATAGTCCGAACCCAGAGAGATTCATCATCTGTAAACCCTTCCATCTTGTCCGACTGCGCTTGCAATAAATCTGGAGTGACATCAGAAATATCACCGGTGCGTGCTTGAATGCGTTGCTCTAAAACAGACATCGGCGCTTGACAATACAAAATTTGGTAAGGCAAGTCAGCCTCTTTACAAGCTTGAATCACACTTTTACGCTGGGCAACACGATCAAATTTTGCATCCAAAATGACAGTGAAGCCCTGTTTCGCAAGCATCACACTCAGCTCTTGCAGACGCGCATAAGTTTTAGCCGTCATCTCGGCACTATACATACTGTCATCGCCTTTTTCATTTAGCGCGACACCCGCCAAATGTTTGCGGACAGCATCGGAGCGAACTTGAATCGCATTCCAGACGCGAGCACAGCGACTTGCCACAGTTGATTTGCCGGAACCGGATAGACCAGACATCATAACCACTCTGCCTTTGGGGAGCTGGGTATACTGCCATGCGAGTTTGTAATACTTCTCAGCGGTTTCAGCGGCTTCTTGTTTCGCTTCGACATCAATCGCCTCATCGTCTAACAAAAATGAAGTCACTTTTGCACGCACATAGGCTTGACGGCTGAGATAAAGCGGCAATACTTGCAGCCCTTCCCAGTCACCAGTTTGCTCGACGTAGGTGTTGAGGAAAGCGTTACCGAGTTTGCTTGCGCCTCGTGCATCGAGATCCATCACGGCAAAGGCCACGTCGTACATCGTATCGACAAAGCGGAATGGCTCGTTAAACTCGATTCGGTCAAAAAGTTGAATTTGATCTTGCCACAGACAAATGTTTCTGAGGTGCAAATCACCATGGCATTCTTTGATCTTTTGCTGCGATCGCCGACTTGCAAAAATAGCTTCACGGCTTGCAAAAAAATTATCGGTAAAATGTTGGGTTTGTTCGTAACGTTTTTGGGTCTGAACGCGACCGATATAGCCTGCGGTTTGTTGGTAGTTCTCGTCGATCGCCTGACGAATTTTGGCGATTTCACCAAAGCTCAGAATGTAGTCGTTGGTGGTGGCGATCGCATGAAAATCAGCAACAGCTTCGCCAAGTTTGATCATGTGTTCTTCACCCAACTTCCCAGCGCTGAACATCCCGCTCAGCAAGTTCTCTTGGGGAAACTGATTCATTTTGACCGCGTATTCAACGATTTCACCAGCCCCTGCGAATGCATAGTTT
>JBARRZ010000023.1:0-13534 GCA_049644465.1 Limnothrix sp. | reverse complement strand
TTGTGCTCTTTCCGCGTAATTTTGCGAAGAAAATGGGTGCTTTGATGCCTCGTTGGTGGGAACATAATAAATTGCGAAATCGCGTCATTGACAGCGACATGATCATTCTGCAACAGCAAGAATATTTTGCCCAACAACATCCCGAAGCATGGAAAATAGCTTATAAAATGCCCACGAGTGCTGATCGATTTGTGATCGAATTTCGTCGTTGGTTTGATCTTTATGCTGCGGGAAAGTTACCTTGGCAAGCTGCTGGAATTTCACCACAACCGACTACTATTCACGAAAATAGACGGAAAGTGATTGATCGCTACCATCAACACACGGTGCATTGTAGTAGTTGTCGCACAGCTTTGAAACGTGTTAGATGGGGCAAAAGAATATCTATTAGTTTAATGATTTTGGCGATCGCCACGACTGCTGTTTTGCCAGATATTTTACGGCTGAAACTTGGCTTAGTGTTGCTCGGCTTGGCGGGAATTAGTGGGGCGATCGCCGCTGTACTGCATTACAAAATTGAGCCAGAATTTTATTTCGTAGATTATCGCCATCAAGATCATAAATAGTGTTGTCTAGTGATTTTTTAGATGTCCCACAATCGCCGTACATTTTTACAATTCATGACCGCAGGAGGCATTTCTGTGGCAGCAAATTCATTATTTTCTGCTTGTAATCAGACGAAAAATATGGCGATGGAAATTCCAACAGAACAATGGTGGATGCCCGACGAAATGTCGCCTCACACCTGCACTTGGATGGCCTTTCGAGTAAATCCCGCAATTTGGGATCAAGATCTGGTGGCATCAGTACAGAATAATCTCGCGGCGATCGCCCGGACGATTGCAGCGTACGAGCCAGTCAATATGTTGGTGCAGGCAGAAGACTATGAGCTTGCGGCGACAAAATGTGGCAAGGATGTTAATCTCGTTGTGACCACTTTCGACGACTTTTGGGTGCGAGATACTGGCCCAGTTTTTGTGACGGATCCGCAAGGAAAACTAGGAGCCATTGACTTTAATTTCAACGGTTGGGGCAATAAACAAAGTCACGAAAATGATGCAGAGGTTGCCCAATTTATTACGCAACAAGCTTCAGCACAATTGATCAATACTCATTTGGTTCTGGAAGGGGGCGGCATCGAAGTCGATGGTGCGGGAACAGCCATCATCACAGAGAGTTGTGTGCTGAATCGAAACCGCAATCCCGGCCTGACAAAAGCAGATTGCGAAGCGCAGCTCAAATGGTTATTGGGCATCGACAAAGTGGTTTGGTTACTGGGTCTTCGCGGCCACGATATTACCGATGGTCACACCGATTTTTACGCGCGATTTGCTGCGCCGGGTGTGGTTGTCGCCCACCATGAACCGGATGTAACCTTTGCCGATCACGAAATCACTAAACAGCATCTCGAAATTTTGCGGGCAGCGACAGATAGCCAAGGGAAAAAGTTAGAAGTCGTCAGTATTCCGGCTCCATCCACAGTCCGTTCTGAATTTGACCATGATGAATTTGCGGCTGGCTATATCAATTTTTACGGTGCGAATGGTCTTGTCCTTGCCCCAGAGTTTGGCGATCGCCGCGCCGATGCCAACGCAAAAGCGATACTGACGGATTTATTTCCAGAGCGGGAGATTATTCAGCTCAATATTGATGCGATCGCCGCCGGTGGCGGTGGGATCCATTGCGTCACCCAACAGCAACCCGAAATTATGGCGGGTTAACTAGGGCGTGTCATCGAACAAGCTAGATGATGGTAACTTCAAGCTATATTTAGTGTTTAAGATGGTAAAAATGTTTACTATTTTTTGTGGAAATAAAATAGATATCAAAAAGTAAAATACATGAAAAAGAATCCTGCGGCTAATTATATGATTATTGGCTCAGCTAAATCTGCAACAACGTCAATTTGCAGATTTTTAGGCACGCACCCCGACATATTTATGGTCAAATGCAAAGAGCCATTTTTCTTCAGTAGACAAGAGTGCCATTCAAAAGGGATCGACTGGTATGAGTCGCTTTATAAGGGCGCTAACGGGAAGAAATATAGGGGGGAGGGAAGTAACGACTACACAATGAAGGAAGTATTCCCGGAAGCACTAGACCGAATTTATGACTACAACCCTCATTTAAAATTAGTTTATATGGTGAGACACCCAATCTCTCGTATTGAATCATTTTGGCTCGAAATACGAAGCCATGATCGCGAGGATGTGCATTATGATTTTAATCGTGCTATCAAGGAGCGTCGTGATTGGTTTGTTGATTCTTGCCGATATTATTCTCAAATTCTTCCGTTCATTGAAAGATTTGGAGAGGCAAATGTATATATTGGGTTTTTCGAAGACTATGTGCATGATAAATATGTAGAGCTTGATAAAATCGTAAATTTTATTGGTGCGTCTCCGCATTCTTGGGACCCAACAGTTAAAGAGACTAAAAATTCGTCCGAGAGCAAACGCATAACAAGAGATGTACTTTCTATCGCAAGGAAAGTCCAGTGGTTGCGCAAGTCAGCACAAATTATCCCATTCGGTTTGAAAGCAAAAATTACTAAGCAATTTTTACTGAAACCTGTCAAAAAGCGTCCCAAATGGAACGAGACTACTCGGAAATGGGTTGAGGCTGAAATTCGTGAGGATTGCAATAAATTGTTGAGTTATTGCGGTAAACCAAATTCTTATTGGAATTGGGAGATTTGATAGTCGACTCTTTCCCTAGAGAATGAAAAATCGAAAAAAATTGTTGTAAGGCTAGGGTGTGTCATCAAATAAGCTAGATGATAGAAGCAGCAAGATAAATCGCACCTAGAAAATTTCTCGCTGTCTTGTCATAACGAGTGGCAATCCCTCTGTATTGCTTCAGTTTGGCGAAGAAGTTTTCGCTTAAGTGGCGAGCTTTGTTGAGCTCCTTGTCATGAAGATAAGGTGTTTGCCGTTTTTTCGTGGAAGGAATGACCACCTCGCAACGGTCTTTTGCCAGTCGCTGTCGCACTCTCTTATCCGCATCGTAGGCTCTATCTGCTAGAAGAGCTTTAGCTTTTATCTCTGGTAGTAATGCATCAGCACCATCTAAATCATGAGCTTGACCTGTCGTTAAGTAAAACCCTGTCGGATTGCCCAATGCATCGCCAATAGCGTGAATCTTTAGTGCTCAAGCCTCCTCTACTACAACCAATCGCTTGGTCTTCTCCTGTTTTTTTTGCCCCAGCACTGTGTTGATGGGCTTTAACAATGGTGGAGTCAATTATGGCATATTCATTATCTGCGTCTTGAGCCAACACTTGGAAGATTCGTTTCCATACTCCTTGATGACTCCAGCGAGTAAATCTGGTGTGTACGACTCGAAAATCACCAAATCTTTCTGGTAGGTCATGCCAAGGGATACCCGTACGATAACGGTAAAGTACGGCTTCGACGAATAAACGATTGTTTTTGGCTGTGCGTCCGACAGTGCCTTTTCTACCCGGCAACAAATCCTTAATTCTGTCCCATTGGTCATCTCTGAGAGCATAGCGACGACTTCCCATATCACACACTGATTAGCTGAGTTTTCTCCTCAATCCTATGTCCTTCTTCGCTTATACCTCTATTTGATGACACGCCCTAGATGTAACCATGCTCGGCGAGAAATTCATTCGTGATCGGTGTAGCCTTTGGTTTGCCCTGATAACTGACAAATCTTTGCACATATTTACCCAAAATATCGCCCTCTAGATTCACCCAACTCCCCGGTTTGAGATAGACCAAATTCGTCTCGTCATAGGTCACGGGAATCACCGAAACCTTAAACCAATTCCCCTGGGCATCACAATCCGCCACCGTCAAACTAATGCCATTTACCGCAATACTGCCCTTCGACACGAGACAGGGCGCAACATTACTCCACCATGTATCCTCGTTCGCTTTGTCGTGCGTGAACCACATTTCCCATGCCTGCGCGGTTTGAATCGATTTTTTTAATGCACCAATACTGTCCACATGTCCCGTGACGAAGTGCCCGCCAATTTTGCTGCCTACCCGCAATGAAGTTTCGATATTGACAAGACTAGAACGCTCAACCGCATCGCCAAGGGTGGTTCGACTAAGGGTTTCCGGAGAAGCTGTCGCCACGAAACCTTGCTCTAAAATTGTTTCCACCGTCAAGCAAACCCCATCCACGGCAACACTATCACCCAGCTCTAGGTCGTGCATAATCTGCGCTGCCCCATGGGATGTAATGTTCATTTCAAAGCGATCGCCGCCGAGTGCTTTTACTGAACCTAACGCCTGAATCAATCCGGTAAACACTGGGTGAAAAGCCATCCATCTAAAGTGTGCTTTGCATTGTAATGAATTCTGGTGTGCTTAAATAATTCGAATAGGCACTTTGGCAACAAAAAATCCCCCAAGAATTGGAGGATCAGTAGACTATCAGCAAGTTAAATTACGCTCAGAAATCTACGAAATTTTGCGCACTTGAGGTTTGCCATCAATAATTTCACCGACGAGAATGATATCTGCCACGCCGATAAACAGGCCATTCTCTAACACACCGGGAATGTTATTGATCGTCTTTTCCATCGCCGCCGGATCATCGATTCCGTTTGCAAACTTTAGATCCAGCACGAGATTGCCTTCATCGGTAACGACGGGGCCAGCTTTACGAACGCCCATCCGTAACTCTGCCTTTGCGCCTAAGGCTTCGAGTTGACGAGTCGCAGGAGTAATGGCCATCGGAATCACTTCCACGGGCAAGAGAAACGTGGAATTGAGACTATCCACCATTTTGCCGCTGTCTACAACCACCACAAATTTATTTGCGAGGGCATCCACAACTTTTTCGCGAGTGTGCGCCGCGCCGCCGCCTTTAATCAAATTTTTATTTGGGTCAACCTCATCTGCACCATCGATCGCCAGATCAATATGATCAACAGCATCCAAGCCAACAAGCGGAATATTGTATTGTTTCGCCAAAACTTCTGCTTGAAAAGAAGTGGGAATTCCTACCACATTCTCGATCTCACCTTTAGCTAGGCGATCGCCGATAAACTGAATCGCGTAAGCCGTTGTTGAACCCGTTCCTAAACCCACAATTGTGTTCGATTCCACAAGAGCTGCCGCCGCACGACCCACCTCTTGCTTCATCACTGTTACTGCATCCATGATTTCTCCCTCCGTCAATTTTTTGTTTAATTCACAATGCCTAGGCAAAATAAATCCTGCCACAAAGCATGCAGCAGGAAAAATTTATACTCGCGCCAATTAGACGTTTGTTGTCTGCTTTTGGAGCATATCCTTGAGCTTTTCGAGTTCGCTAGCCCAGCGAGGATCAGGCTGTGCCGCACCAGAACCACCGCTGCTGTAAGACGTTGTCTTCTTACCGCCGCGCTGCTGTTGCTTACCGCGCTTCGCACCACCTTTCGTTGGAGCAGGAGCAGAACTTGCTGCACCTTCAGGCTTCTCATCAGTTTTCTCGCGAGGGAGAGCCTTCTCAATTTTGAGTTCGCTGTCCATGAAAGATTGGCCATTGTACTTGGCGATGAAAGCATCAGCCTCCTCGTCAGTCGGTACAGTGACGAACGCAAAACCACGACATTTGCCAGTCTTGCGATCCTTGATCACCTTAGTGCTTGCATTTTCGCCTGCCTCAGCAAAAAACTCAGTGAGAGCCTGCTTTTCGACGACATCCTTGGGTAAATTACCGACGTATAAACGAATGGACATGAAAAACCTCCTATAGGTTCGTTTTATTGAAAGAAAAATTTAAAAATGGGCAACATAAAACACTAGAAACGGCGGTCAAAAGCTTTTTATGCTGCGATCGCCTTTGACTGTGCCTATAGTGTTTAGCTGTAGAAATACTGGTCATTCAGTGTTGTTATGCCCTGATTTGAAAACGGAAAAATAGACGCTTTATCGTTTTATAAATTAAAGAACGGCTCTTCCCGTTATCTTCGTCCGAAACAATTGATAGTTGTTTTTCGTACTTGCGCTAAACATTACAAAATGTATAGCACCACTGAGTGACTCATTATGGGGTAAAGAGCTAAGAAAAACAAGGGACTTAAGGTTGTTTTTTGATTTGTTTTTAACCGTTTGCATGGGCGTTATCTGCTTTTTTTCAGCAGAAACCGTATCAATTATCACAGTTTGTTTGCCTGAAAGCCTTATGAATAAACGCTTCTAGCAATAAAGGGCGTTAAAATAGCAAGAAAAGTAATATAACTTTGAAAACAACGGAATATGAAGGATCTATTAGAAAAGCCAATAGGATTTGATACAGTGGATTTTCATTTTTCCAACATACTGGAAAGCAAGATCAGTTAGTTTCGGGAGCGAAGGGGCAGAGCCATGGCAATGATTGTGCAGAAGTACGGCGGCACGTCGGTAGGTTCGGTAGAAAGAATTCAGGCTGTGGCCCAACGAATTTATCAGCGGGCTCAGGCGGGAAATCAGCTAGTGGTGGTGGTCTCTGCGATGGGAAAAACCACGGATACATTAGTGCAGTTGGCGAATGCGATTAGTTCTAGCCCGAATCGTCGTGAAATGGATATGTTGCTCTCGACTGGGGAGCAGGTCTCGATTTCTTTGTTGAGTATGGCTTTGCAGGAGTTGGGGCAGCCTGCGGTGTCTCTGACTGGTGCGCAGGTCGGTATTGTTACGGAAGCGGAGCACAGTCGCGCTCGTATCCTTGAGATCAAAACGGATCGGCTACACCGTCATCTCAACAGTGGCCAAGTGATCGTTGTGGCGGGTTTCCAAGGGGTCAGTACGGGTGATGATCTCGAAATTACGACTTTGGGTCGGGGTGGTTCTGATACTTCGGCGGTGGCGA
Source organism: Limnothrix sp. (assembly GCA_049644465.1). GTDB lineage: Bacteria > Cyanobacteriota > Cyanobacteriia > Cyanobacteriales > MRBY01 > MRBY01. Next base: position 6,721 of record JBARRZ010000023.1, on the reverse strand, counting down.
TCGCCGCAGCTTTGAAAGCATCCTGCTGTGAAATTTATACTGATGTGCCGGGTATTTTGAGCACCGATCCGCGCATTGTGCCAGAAGCGCAGTTAATGCCGGAAGTCACATCCGATGAGATGTTGGAATTAGCGAGTCTTGGCGCGAAAGTATTGCACCCAAGGGCGGTAGAAATTGCAAAGAATTACGGCATACCCCTTGCGGTGCGTTCAAGCTGGACTGATGATCCGGGCACGCAAGTCACTTCTGTGCCTGTTGAAGATCGACCGTTAGTGAATTTAGAAATTGCCAAGGCTGTAGACGGGGTCGCCTTTGATTCGGATCAGGTGCGGGTGGCGATGTTACATATTCCGGATCGGCCGGGTGTTGCGGCCAAATTGTTTGGTGAAATTGCGACGCACAATGTGGATGTGGACTTGATTATTCAATCGATTCACGAGGGCAATAGCAACGATATCGCATTCACAGTGACTGAAAAAGCTGCGGCTCAAGCTCAAGCCATTGCCGAGGCGATCGCCCCAACTCTATGTGAAGGCACGAGTCAGGATTTGGCAGAGGTTGCTGTGATGACCGCAGGTGACATTGCCAAAATCACGGTGTCTGGTGCAGGCATGATTGGTCGTCCGGGCATTGCCGCAAAGATGTTTCAGAGCTTGGCCGATGCGGGCATCAATATTGAAATGATTTCGACTTCTGAAGTGAAGGTGAGCTGTGTGATCCACCAAGATGATTGTGATCAGGCGATCGCCACCCTCTGCGATGTTTTTGAAATTGCATCCTCGCCGATGACTATCATTCCGGCCGCCTTTAGCCACGCCAATCATCCCCCGGTGCGCGGTGTTGCCCTCGACCTCAAACAAGCCCAACTCGCCATCCGTCATGTGCCTGATACCCCCGGCATGGCCGCAAAAATCTTTTCCCTCTTGGCCCAGCAAAATATCAGCGTAGACATGATTATTCAGTCCCAACGCTGTCGCATCCTCAACGACGTGAGCACCCGCGATATTGCCTTTACGGTCGCCCAAGCAGACGCTGAAGCTGCTCGTCTTGCCTTGTCCGGCATCGCTGAACAGCTGAATTTTGGGGAAATCGAAGTCAATCCGGCGATCGCCAAAGTGAGCATTGTTGGCGCAGGCATGATTGGTTCACCCGGTGTCGCCGCAAAATTCTTTCAGGCCCTAGCCGACGACCGCATCAACATTCAAATGATCACCACTTCAGAAATTAAAATTAGCTGCATTGTCCCCGAAGAACAAGGCAAGCGAGCTCTCAAGCTTGTTCACGATGCCTTTGCTCTGGCTGGCATTGCGAAAATAGAAGTGCCTGCCTAGCCATATTGTTTGAATAAAAAAACAAAAATAAAAATTACGGCGATCGCCACCAAAATCATTACAAGACTCATTTTTGAAACCCCTAGATTTAGCCCAATGCAATTTCTAGTGTAGAACCCCAAGTACCCAGCCAATGGTGATTGGGTCATTTTTTGGCCAATAAATAAAACTTTTCAAACACTAAACATACAAAAAGAGCCCACCGAAGTGAACTCTTTTTGCAAGTGTCATAAAGTGCCGGGAGGCGGAATTGAACCGCCGACACGAGGATTTTCAGTCCTCTGCTCTACCAACTGAGCTATCCTGGCGTTTTGCGCACAGGCCCTACTATAGCAAAGCAAAATTCGATTGACAAGACTTTTAACAAAATTTCTTTCTGCACACTATTGTTCAATCGCAATACGACCCGTGCGTGTGAAGCGAAACGCAACAAACGAAATCAAGTAAATACCATAAATAACCAAACCGATTGATCCCAAAAAGCCCAAAAAGCCCGGCGCAGAATTAGCATGAAAGATTTGCTGATAGCGGTTCGGAGCTTCCAACCAAACCTGACAAAAAGCCCCTTGGCGCGTCGCCGCCGAAAAAGCACAAGAGATAAACGGCAAATTGATTAAAGCCCCCAGCGCACAATAAATTGTCATTGCCCAACGCCAAGACGTAAAAGCCAACTTTAAAGCGCTAGATGGTTGATCGCGAATTTCTTCGTTGAGATCAATCCACAGCCACAAACTAAGGGGAATCAAAATCCTCGACAACAAACCCGTCAAATAACCAATTGACCAGCTCGGAATCAAAAGATAGACCGTAATCATCAACAAGCTTGCCACTTTCCAGTAAATGCCGAAGAGCCGTTGAATCGACTCAACCTTGGCAACGAAGCTCCAGATCAAAAGTCCAATGGGTATCAGCACCGTAAAAATCACGGCCAAACGATAATCCATCCATGCTAACTGTCGAAATAGTGCTTCATCCATAACTTTACTGAGAGTGATTTTTGATTTTTTAAGTATACACAAGACAAAGCAGCGGCACGATGGGGCCGCTGCTCTGGAGTTCGTCTATAGCAATGCTCTGAGGGCACATTGTTTCAGACCAAACTAAATTGTCTTGTTGAAGTCGGTAAAGCAATGCAGAAACGAATTAGTCTTCGTAGAGACGGCATTCGTCTGCATCGGGATTTTCGTCACAGAATTTCTCAAGTGGACTCTTCGCGGGGACATTCTCACGTTGGTGAGCGGCTTCGGCTTGAAGCTCTTCTACGGCATCCCAAGCTGCTGCGCATTCTCCGGAAGCGGAATCGGTGCTACAAGCTTCTCTTGCTGCGTCGCGTTCTTGTTCGATTTTTTGTTGGATGTTAGTCATAAATCTTTTGTTTTTTCTTGCTAGCTTTTAGGTGAAATTTTCAGTTAATTAAAAAGTTGAGCCAACTTCGTCATTAAAGGGAAATGACAACATCAACTGAGGTATGGAGGCTTATTTTAATAGTTTGTACTGGGGTGAAGGTTTCACGGATACAAAACTTGTTAAGCGAAAAAAGAAATTTTTTCCAGCCTACAGGTCTAATTGTACAGCAGGAATTCTGAGGGGATTGTTTATTCTGGACTAGGGATCTCCGTACTCGATGTAGGGGGGTGAAAATCTTTCTTTGGGCTGACATGGGCAATTGTGGGTGCTTTTGGTGCTCTAGAAAATCTTTGGGGCTTCAGTCAGAATGTTGTAGTAAAATCTATCATCTGTCTTGCTTAGCCCTCTCTCAACCAGCTTGCTGAAACGCCATGAAATTTGTTTGTAGTCAAAGTGATCTCAATAGCCAGCTTTCTCTTGTGAGTCGGGCTGTGCCTTCGCGTCCTACGCACCCAATTCTGGGCAATGTGATGGTTGTTGCTGATGCGGATCATCATCAAATTCAGGTGACGGCTTTTGATCTGAGTTTGGGAATTCGGACTAGTTTTCCGGCGCAGGTGTTGGAGGGTGGTACGTTGACGCTCCCGGCGAAGTTGTTGAATGATATTGTGTCTCGTTTGCCGGATGGGGAGGTGACTCTGAGTTGTCCTCAGGAGTCGCTGAATCAGGGGGATGCGTTAGTAACTTTGACGGCGGCGGCGGGTCGTTTCCAAATTCGAGGGATGGGTGCGGAGGAGTTTCCTGAGTTGCCGACTATTCGGGATGGGAAAAAGTTGATGTTGCCGGCGATCGCCCTCAGTGAAGGTTTGGGGGGTGTACTGTTTGCCGCTAGCCCTGACGAAACCAAGCAAGTTTTAACCGGCGTTCATTTGACCCATAAACAAGATTGTTTAGAGTTCGCGGCGACAGATGGCCACCGTTTAGCATTGGTCGAAACAAGCGATCAGGCTAATCGCGAAGACGAGGAATCCGCAGCGGGCAAGTTACCGACACCAGAGCTAGAAGACTTTGCTTTGACGATTCCAGCCCGGGCGCTGCGAGAATTGGAGCGGATGTTGACCACAGCGAATGAGGCAGATTTAGTGGATCTCAATCTGGATGAAGGTCAGGTAATTTTCGAGCTCAATCATCAGCGCATCACCAGCCGTAAGTTAGAAGGTGCTTATCCGGCTTATCATCAGCTAATTCCGCGCCAGTTCAGCCGCCAAGTAACAGTCGAGCGTCGTAACCTGATCAGCAGTATTGAAAGGGTTGCGGTGTTGGCAGACCAAAAAAACAATATCGTTAAATTTCGTCTTAACGGAACAGAACAGAAGCTGCATTTATCGGTCGAAGCACAAGATGTTGGCAGCGGTGAAGAAGCGTTGGCGGCCCAAATTTCTGGTGATGATATTGAAATTGCCTTTAATGTGAAATATCTGACGGATGGCCTTAAAGCTTTGCCCAGCAACGAAATTCAGATGCAGCTGAACGAAAGTAATCAGCCCGTAATTTTTACGCCCCTCGGCGCAGTGCGAATGACTTATTTGATTATGCCGGTGCAAATTCGGAATTAAATTTAAGTTTGAGTCTCAATCTGAGGTTTCAACGGTAAGAGAGTCGGTTGGCAAATTCGCTGCTGAAAGTACAGTTTTCAAGAAAGCTTCAGAGTCAGTCGGCAACTCAATATCTGCGGGGGGTTGTTGGTTTTTTTCGAGATATTGATAAAACTTTTTCGCAATGCTCTGGAGTAATTCTTTGCCTTTGGGATCGTTATAAGGACGCTCAACAAAAATGGCGGCGACGTAACGTTTTCCGTTGGGCATATCGATTAAGCCTGCGTCACCGATGATAAAACCGATATCGCCAGTTTTATGAACAATTTCAGCGCCTGCACCGAGGCTCTGGGGGAGAAGGCGATCGTTTTCTGTGGCTCCCATAATGCGCATCAGGCGATCGCGGGAACGAGTAGACAGAATTTCGCCTTGGTTGATGCGGGCGAGTAAGTAGGCTAAGTCCGTTGCGGTCGTGAGATTCGTACCATCGAGGTCGGGGAGATAATTATTGATTTGGGTCTGCTTCATCCCCCACTGCTGAAACTTGAGGTTTAAGGTATCTTGACCGCCCAGCTTTTTAATCACCATATTTGTGGCGGTATTATCGCTGTTGATACTCATTTCTGAGGCAGTAAATAGGGCAGAAAATTGGCTGTCTTCGGGTTTGTACTGGAGGCTGCCAGAACCACCGCCTTTGACGTCTTCGGTGACTGCCCAAGCATCGTTAAGTTGAATTTCACCCCGGTCTACGGCTTCAAAAAAAGCGACGAGTACTGGGATTTTGATAGTGCTTGCGGCGGCAACGGGACGGGAAGCGGCAACGTCTAGGTATTCGCCACTGTCAAGCTCGACAAAGAGTAATGTGGCATCTAATTCTTCAGCGGCGGCGATCGCCCCAGTCACCTCTTCTCGCAACTCAGTGAGCGGTGTTTTCAGCGACATCACCGTCTGCGCTTCCGTACTCAGTTCTTCACTACGCTTAGAAACGTCCTGAGTCACATTGATATAAGTACGAGAATTAGAAATTGCTAACACCGTACCGATAAAAGCACCAATCCCGACACCGACAATCAAGAAGCGCAGGGGGTACAAAATCGGCTTTGGTAACTTGAGTCGAAAACGCCGACTAGCACGAGCGTTGCGAGACTCTCTCGATGTCGTACGTCGTTTCGGAGCACGAGTGGAAGGCTTCTGTGTCAGAGACTTCGCCGATGTTGGGCGACGCATAATCGAGGTGGTAGTGGCCGGGCGGCTAGAACTGGATGCAGCAGGTAATTTCTTGCGAGGACGACGGCGGGAACCAATGGGGACAACTTTGATTTGTGAATCTGGGGCTGATGTTGTCGGAGATTTTTTTCTGCGCTTATAACGACGGGACTTCCCAACCACTGGCGACTCCTTGCTGTGACTCTTGAACTAGCGGGATAGGCGAATGCGACAAATTTATCTTTCTAATTATGCCTGAAGTGATGATTGATCGCTTAGATCATCTGAGTTGACAATAATTTAGTCGTTTGGATTATACGAGGTGATTTGGATTTTGCCCACTTTTTTAAGATTTGTATTCTTATTAGAACTTTTTTAAACATATCTGAAAAAACTATTAAAGATTTTCGTAAGGAATTCTTGATTTTTTTGCGGCAGAATTAAGAAAATCTGAGCCAATCATCTATCTATAGACGTATCGCATGTCCCTTGAGAATATTTCTAACGGCAGAAATACTCTCAAAGAATATGAGTGTCTATAGATTCGTGGCTATCGGTTCGGTGCGGCAAAAAAGTGAGGTTGCATAGTGCCCGATGTCTTTTTATTGGATGTAAATTTTTGGCGGTCTTTGTTGACAGGGGATATGTATATGCCCCATGGCAGTTGCTATCTTTGGCAGCAACCGTTGATCTACTTACATGTTGTCGCTGATTTGTTGACGGCGATCGCCTATTTTTCGATTCCAGTGATGTTGGTGTATTTCGTCAAAAAACGACAAGATACGCCATTTTCTAAAGATTTTGTGTTGTTTGGTGCTTTTATCGTCGCGTGCGGCATTGGGCATTTCCTCGACATCGTTACTTTGTGGTTTCCCCTTTATTGGCTTACGGGGATCGAAAAGGCTGGCACTGCTCTCATTTCCTGTTACACCGCCATCGAGCTATTTGGTCTGTTACCTGTCTTCCTCACCCTCAAAAGTCCTGAAGTCCTTGAACAAATGAATCAGCAACTGCAAAACGAAGTACGCGAACGTAAGAAAACAGAAGAGATCCTCAATCGCATCATCGAAGGGACAGCAACCGTGATCGGGGCAGAATTTTTTCCTGCTCTGGTCGAAAATTTGGCGATCGCCCTAGACGTTCAACAAGTCCAAATCACCGAAGCCGAGACCAATCAGACCCTTGCCTCATGGCAAAACCCCAAGTACAAAAACCAAACTCTCATCACCGACCGAGAAGTCA
>JBARRZ010000022.1:0-2002 GCA_049644465.1 Limnothrix sp. | reverse complement strand
ATTAACTGTAGTTACGCCTCTTTATCAGTTTGCGAAGAAGCTCCCCCGTTATACGAAACAGACAAAACGGATCAGTGACGAGGCGATCGCCGTCTTACAAATTCTACAAAAAACCGTAGAGCCGGATGAACTGTTATTTAGTGGTTTACCGCAGGCGTTGGGTTTGACAGCTATCACCACAGAACGCAGCGAAGAACAGCTCACTAATGCCAAGGAGTTAAAGGCTCGATTGGTCAAGGTTTTGCGGGAAATTCATGGTGCTTATGATGCTCTCCTCACTGAGGGTCATCAGTTGATTTTCAAAGCGTTTGGGGTGCGGAGTGAGGAAACCAAGCTCAGGGAAGATCTTCAGGTGCGTTGTCGTTATCTCGTAGGTCAGTGCATTGAACCGACTCTCAAACGGTTTATGTTGGCTGTTTTAAATCCAGAAGCGGGCGATCGTCAATGGTTAGAATCTCTCTTGATGATCATCGCGGACAAACCTGCCGAATCATGGCGAGATGAAGATGTGACTGCCTTTGAGGTCAGTTTAGCCAACTTGGTGCGAAGGTTCCGTAACCTTGAGGCGTTGCAGAAGGATGTAGAAGCCAAAGGCGAAGGGTTTGAGGCTCGTCGAATTACGATGACTCGTCCTGATGGTCATGAAGCAAATATGGTGGTCTGGGTTGATAAGCAACGGCGAGAACAGGCGCAGCAGAAACTCAATGAAATTCTTGAATCTTTGGCAGAAGATGATTCTCAACTTCAGCAAGCTCTCTTGATGCAGCTTACAGAAAAACTTCTCCAGTCAATGCCGAGTGAGCATATAGTCACAATGAAGAGCAAACGCGGCAGAAAATCCAAGAAATCATCGGATAGTCAGGCTGGATAGGATTTTATCCCCAAATATGAGTTTTATGACTCTCAAAAAGGCTATCTAAAAAGATACGCTGATGAAAAAATTATTGCTATGCTAAGTAAACGGATCCTATATTCCTACACCACACAGAGTCAATTTCAATGACCCAAAAAGTACGACACATACTAGGTTTATCGGGTGGCAAGGATAGCACGGCTTTAGCGGTGTTGCTGCATAAGGAAATCCCTGATTTGGAGTACTTCTTCTGTGATACTCACAAAGAACTTCAGGAAACTTATGATTATCTTGACCGGATTAAGGCTCGGTTGGGGATCAAAATTCATTATTTGAGTGAAAATCGAGGTTTTGATCATTTACTCGATCTTCATGGTGGAATGTTGCCGTCGCCTCAAATGCGTTGGTGTACCATCATGATGAAAATCAAGCCCTTTGAAGCTTTTGTCGGCGATGATCAAGCGGTCAGTTACATCGGGATTCGGGCTGACGAAAACCGTGATGGGTATATCTCAACAAAGCCAAACATTACACCTGTTTTTCCGTTTAAGGAGCGTGGTTTAGTCAAAGCCGATATCATCCAAATTTTGGAAGACAGTGGGATTGGGATGCCGGACTATTACCGTTGGCGCAGTCGTTCGGGTTGTTTTTTCTGTTTCTTTCAACGTAAGTATGAATGGGTCATGTTAGCCCAAGAACATCCTGATCTCTTTGAAAAGGCGATCGCCTACGAAGAAAATCATAGTGATGGACGTACCTATACTTGGACCCAAGGGGAAACCTTGCGGGAACTGCTGGCGAGGAAAGAAGAAATCATTGCTAAGCATGAAAAAGCGATGCAACGAGAAACTAAAGCGGCTCCAAATCGACCTTTGCCAGAATCTTTAGAGGCTGTGTTAGAGGAAGAAGATCTAGGTTTGCCCTGTTTAGCCTGTCATTTATAAGCGTTTCAATTTTAAGCAATCAATTATGAACACGATCAATACTAATGAAGAATATATTTTTGATAAATCTGATGAAGACTTAGATTTTTCAGATGAAGAACAAATTTACAGTGAAAAAGAAGTTGAGGAAGATAGTTCAAGTGATGAAATCAATCCTTCTGAAAGAAAGCTTCATACACAAGCCTATGATAAGAGTGTAGGCGAC
>JBARRZ010000021.1:0-13615 GCA_049644465.1 Limnothrix sp. | reverse complement strand
GGTATGAGGCGATCGCCTGCAACGAATCTCTAATCGAACCCGGTTTTCAAAGTTTTTAGACGAGTCTCATGAAGTTATCAGAATTTGCTCCCATGATTAGGACTAGGTAAATTATGTTCTGGAAGTGGTGCTATGGGATGGCTAGGCAAAACGGTTTTGATGGCAGGTTTGGGCTTGAGTCTGTGGGGTTGTGGACAACCGACATCAGAACAGCAAACAAAATTGGTATTAACGGGATCGAGTACTGTCGCGCCCCTCGCCAATGAGTTGGGCAAAAAATTTGAGACGCAAAATCCCGGTGTGCGGGTAGACGTGCAGACAGGGGGATCGTCCCGTGGTTTCGCCGATGCGTCCCAAGGATTAAACGATTTGGGCATGGTTTCCCGTGACCTCACCAACGAAGAAAAAGCTGAGTTTCAAGATTGGGCGATCGCCAAGGATGGATTAGCGATCATCGTCCACAAAGACAATCCCATCACGACTTTGGCAGATAGTGCCGTTGTCGATATTTACCTCGATAAAACGAATAATTGGCAAGCCTTGGGCGGTGACGCGGGGCAAATTACCGTGGTGAATAAGGCCGATGGGCGGTCAACTCTGGAGCTATTTTTAAAATATTTTGACCTCGAAAATGCCGCGATTCAGGCTGATGTGGTCATTGGCGATAATCAGCAGGGCATCAAAACTGTGGCAGGTAATCCGCAGGCGATCGGCTATGTGTCCATCGGGGCGGCGGAACAGGAAATTGCCCAAGGTACGCCCATCAAATTGTTGGCGATGGATGGGGTGGAGGCGACGACCGAAAATATTAAAAACGGCACTTTTCCCCTGTCGCGCACGTTAAATCTCGTGAGTAAAAACGCCCCGAATCCCCTCGCCCAGCAATTTATCGAATTCGCCCAATCCCCTGAAGCTTATGCCGTGGTTGAAGCCCAGAGTTTTGTCCCCCTCGACACCCAGAAAGTTCAGTCGAAACCGCCCCAGCCCCAATCTTGACGGCTTACTCATCTGGATCTTGCGGGCGATCGCCACCGTATCAGCCATTATCGTGGTGCTCATTTTGGCATTCCTAATCAAAGAAGCATTGCCCGTGATCAAAAAGGCGGGTTTACAATCTTTTTTTCTCGATGCAACTTGGCATCCCACCGACGGCGACTATAATTTATTGCCCATGATTTTAGGGACGATGTGGACAACCGTTGGCGCGATGATTTTAGCGACCCCTTTGGGCATTATCTCCGCCATTTTTTGCCAGTTTTACGCCCCCCATTTTCTCGCCCAGCTCTACCGCCGTTTGTTGGAATTGCTCGCGGGGATTCCGTCGGTAGTTTATGGCTTTTGGGGATTGGTTGTGCTCGTGCCGATGATTAATCAAATCCAGCCTCCCGGTGCGAGTGTATTGGCGGGAATTTTAATTTTGACGCTGATGATTTTGCCAACGATCGCCCTCATTGCCGATGCCAGTTTTGCGAAAGTGCCGACGAGCTATTTGACGGGTTCCAAAGCCTTGGGGATTTCCCAGTGGGGCATGGTTTGGGGGGTGGCAATTCCGGCGGCAAAATCGGGGTTAATGACAGCGGGCATCTTGGCGACGGGGCGGGCGTTGGGGGAAACGATGGCGGTACTTATGGTGTGCGGCAATGTGGTCAAAACGCCGACGGGACTGTTCGATCCGGTGCGCACCCTCACGGCGAATATTGCCCTCGAAATGGCCTATGCTTTGGGCGATCATCGGGCGGCGTTATTTGTCAGTGGCTTAATGTTGATGGTGGTGGTAATCGGTTTAATTGCGGCGGCGGAATGGGTGGTGGCAGAGGGAAAAAACTATGGCTAATCAAAGATGGGGCGATCGCCTCGGCACAGGATTTATTTGGGCGATACCGTTGGCTATTACCGCGATTTTTTTGTGGATTATCGGCGATGTTTTTTGGCACGGACTGGGGCAAATTAATTGGCAATTTTTGTTCACCGCACCCATCGACGCAGGCAGATCTGGCGGCATCGCCCCGATTCTCGTATCCACCGCATGGATTTTGCTGATTTGCATGGGTGTGTCGTTACCCTTGGGCGTGGGCACAGCCGTTTTGTTGGTGGAATTTAGCGACATTAAAACCGGATTTGGTCAGCTCATCCGGCGAAGTTTAGATACTTTGGCGGGCGTACCGTCCATCGTTTTTGGGCTATTCGGCAACGCGCTTTTCGTCAAAGTTTTCGGGCTGGGTTTTTCAATTTTATCGGGGGGATTAACCCTCGCCTGCATGGTTTTACCGCTGCTCATCCGCTCCACCGAAGAAGGATTACGGGCAGTGCCCCAGAGCTATCGGTTGGGGGCAGCATCCCTCGGCATCTCCAAAACGAAGACCCTTTGGTATTTAATTCTCCCCGCCGCCATGCCCGGTTTTGTGGCCGGTTTTGTGCTGGGAATTGGACGGGCGATCGCCGAGACAGCGGCACTGATTTTTACTAGCGGCTATGTGGATCGGATGCCCAGCTCGTGGCTCGATTCGGGGCGCAGTTTATCGATTCATATTTACGATTTGGCGATGAATATTTCCAACGGCAATGCCAACGCCTACGGCACAGCGACCGTTTTAATTACGTTATTACTATTGATTAATGCCCTGACGAGTTGGCTCGGGGCAGCTTGGACAAATCATCATCTAAAATTTTGATTTTGCTTTTTATTTATGACAACTTTTCACCCTAAAACCACGACCCAAGCCACTGCGATTCGCACCGAAAATCTCAGCCTAAACTATGGCAAAAAAATAGCCTTTCAAAACATTTCTCTGGATATTCCAGCCCAACAAATCACAGCCATAGTGGGGCCATCCGGCTCCGGAAAAAGTAGCTTTTTAAGTTGTCTGAATCGCCTCACCGATCTCACGCCCCAATGCCAAGTCTCCGGCAAAGTTTATCTGGCAGGACAAAATATTCTCGACCCTAAAATTGATGTCATCGCCCTCCGCCGTCGTGTGGGAATGCTCTTTCAACAACCGAATCCTTTCCCTTTTTCTATTTACAAAAATCTCGCCTTTGCGTTAAAAGAACATGGCATTAAAAACAGTGCACAAATTGATCAGCTCATCGAAGAAAGTTTAACTGCCGTGGGTCTCTGGGATGAAGTCAAAGACCGTTTAAAAAGTAGTGCCCTGCGCCTATCGGGGGGACAACAACAGCGGCTCTGTCTCGCCAGAACCCTTGTGCTGAGACCCGAAGTGATTCTCATGGACGAGCCTTGCAGCGCCCTTGATCCCATTGCTACCGGAGTGATTGAGGATTTGATTAAAGATCTTGGCGATCGCCACACCATCGTCATCGTCACCCACAACCTCGCCCAAGCCCGCAGAATTGCCCATCAAACCGCTTTATTTTGGTCACAAGAAAATGTCGGCAAACTGATCGAAGTTATGCCGACAAATCAGTTTTTTTGCAAACCTGTCAATCCTTTAACTAAAGCTTATGTTACAGGTTTAAAAGGATAAAAATTTGATTTCTTAAAATGATTAAGCACCATCTAAACGCTTTTGCCATTCCGCATCAATTGCGCTTTGTTGATCAATCGTTTGATCCAATAATTCCTGCTCAGTACCGTAAACAATATCTTCGCCACTGAGAATTTTCTGCGCTGCGAATTGCTGTGCAAATTTGAGTTTCTTTTGCACTGGTGGATAGCCTTCTTTTAACACTGCGGCGGTTGCTTTGCGTTGGGAATTTCGAGAGCCAATTTTACCGTTGCGACCTTGGATCCAGAAATAGCGGACGAGGGGAATGGTCAAAAAGCCGACAGCGTAACCGATTAAGACGGGATAGAGCACATAGACTAGCTCAATCAAACCGCCCATTTGAGCGACTAACGCCGGGTCTTGCAATAAGGAGCCGAGTACGAGGGCAAGCACTAAATTAACGCCGCCGAGACCGATCGCCAAAAACTTTTGGAAGGATGGGGCGAGGGTAAAAGTCCAGCGGTTTTCTTCGAGGAAAGTTGGCACAAATTGTTTTTGGCGTTGTTGGGCTTTGACTTGTAGTTCGGGGAAATAATAGATGATTTCGCCGTCGGGGGAGACTTCGGGATAGCCGTTAAATTTGGCCATCACTGCCAACATGTGATTTTCTTCAACGATGCTGTCGAGATCGTCAAAATAGGGGGCGAGTTGTTCGGCAATGACTGCACCATCATGGTTTTGAATCGCTTGGCCGACGGCCTGCCAGCGTCGTTCGTCGAGGTTTGGATTTGGGTCGCCATCTCCGAAAATGAAAGAAAAAACTGATTCGAGAAAATTCATCTCGGAATCGTTGCCTGTGCGCTGGACAGTCATCTGCGGCGATCGCCCACCGCGACGATAATAACCGGGGCGAAAAACATGAAATAAATCCGGGCCCCACCAGATTAGCCATGGCATGTTAAACGAACTCCGGCCACGAGAATTGTTGTTATCGTCCTGACTATTCATCGCCAGCACAAGAGCCAAAATCGCCACTGTCATTAGAACAATCGACAAAATTAGCGCAACCCCGAAGGAAATGCGGATGAGATAAAAAACAAAATTCCAAACTTTGCTAAGCCATGCTTGGAAACGAAGTTTTGCAGATTTGTTGCGGAGAATAGTGCGGAAATTTTTGGGGAGTTCGTAGATAATATCCCCCGTTTCAGCGACCTGCAAATGCCCACCCGCCTCTGCCGCAAGGCTGGATAATTCATTCTGGGCGATCGCCAAATCTAATCCGCCTTGGCTGGCGACTTCTCCCACTGTGGCGCGGTATTGGAGCGACTCGACCGCTCGCATCAACTGGGGTGAAAAACTCATAAGTCTAACTATCGGCGTAGAGGTCTAGGACAAAATAATCCATACCTCCAGTATAAAATTGGAGATAGGTTCTGGGGAGAAATTTAAATATGATTGCGACAGGTTTACTAATTACAGGGGTGGCGATCGCCATCGGTGTCGCTTTAAATTTGGCGATTCGCGCCGACCAACAATGGTTTTTTGACCTAGAACGACCCAAATGGTTAACCTTCGAAGGCATTATTCCAGTCGTTTGGACATCTATTTTTATCTGCGGCATTATCTCCGCTAATTACGTTTGGCACGCCGACCCGTCCGGTTTCCGCACCTGGCTGCTCATGGCCGGCTATGCCATCCTCGAAATTGCCATTCTGTCCTACACCCAAGTAATGTGCAAAACCCGCAGCCTCACTGTCGGAACAGTAATTGGCGCTGCGGGTTTCGTCATTGGCCTAATTTTGGCCCTATTTGTTTTTCCGGTTTCACGTTTGAGCTTTTTCTTGCTCGTTCCCTTCCTACTGTGGAGTCCAGTCGGTACCTACATCACATGGGAAATGATGTGGCTTAATCCCGGTAAACGTTAACGGACATACCACCAATAAGTACCCATCGGAATCGCCGTCGCCAAAACCAACAGCACAATTAACCAAATCGTGGAACTCGTGGTTTTTGTATCTTCCGCTTTCGTGAAAGTACTCTCAACGTTGATTTCGTTGATTTCTGGTGGGCCGGGGTCTGCTTCTCCTGCAAAAAGCGCACCAACACGGGTTTTCGCATCCAGTAAGGCTTGGTTGTAAGAGCTTTCGCGCAATGGATAACCCATCGTTTCTTGGGTAATGCTCTCGGCAATGTCTGCGGGAATCACTGTTTTGAGGTTGTCACCGACGGCGATCGCCACATTATTCGTCAGCACATCCATCGCAATCACCACCTCATTCGCCCCAGCCTCAGGCGACGGATACCATTTCGCAAAAACCTTATCCACAAACTCAGCCATCGTCTGACCATAATCAAGGCGACGAATTGCAACCAAATGCAAGCCATTACCCGTCTCCTCAGCCAACTCAGCCAACTCACGATTGAGGCGACCCTCATTTGTGCGACTCACAGACTCCGACTGATCCACTAGCCAAATCGGTTGATCCGGCGCAGCGAGAGGAACGTCATAAACTCCCGTTGCTTGGGCTGGCAGGGCAAATCCACCTACCGCTAGCACCAACGATGCTAACCACAAACCCAGCTTTTGCCACCTCGAACAGGTTTTGGGTTGAATCATAATTAATTTTGAACGAATATTATTTTGCTAAATAATTGCGAGAAAAACGTCTGGCAAGCTCCGGCGACAAAGTAAAAACCAGAGCCAACAGACCAGCACAGCCTTTCAAGACAAAAAACACTGTCCCTATTATCTCACCCAGCCCGATCTTCAACAAAAAACCCAGCGAATACATCGCTGGGCTTTATTTTTAAAACAAACTCAATTGACCAAATCAAATACTGATCAACAAGGGCTATTTAAGCTCGATAACCCTACGAAGACCAAACGCCACCAGCAATACGTACTAGAGGCTCAACGAAAGGCGTGCTGCAAAGGAAGTAAGCAAAGAACGCGCCGCCGCAGCCACCCAGAAGGAAACTACCAGCAAACTCACTCCAGCCTTCATCCGTACCCAAATTCTCAGGGGGATGAGGGGTTGTCAAAGTTGCAACTGGCGTACTCACACCAGCAGCACCATACAAAGACAATGCAACAGTCAAAATAGCAACTAAACCAACTGCGGCTAACAAACCTGCAATAGCAGCATATTCAGAATCCCGTAGGGGACCAAGTACAGCAAAAGGGCCGTAAACAAAAAAGCCGTGAGCCATGCCAACTTCTAAACCGCGACGTTGTGCGGATAGACCTTTGCGATAACCGGGCAAATTGTTAATAAATGTCTTACTAAAGTCGGAAGAGTTGATGGGGGTAGCGAGATTCCCAACTTGGGGGTCGCCACCGGATGTAATAATGTCCATTTAACGATTAAGCTCCTCTCAAAACAAACTTATTAAAACCAAGTTCATAGAATGAATACTTTGTAACGGATTATAAGAGATATTGCGGTTTTTCCCGGCTTTCTTAGTAAATGGCAACATTCTGGCGATCGCCGCCGTTTATTCGCGTTTTTTGTTAAGAATCGTTATGAAGATTTGATCGAGTTATCGCCTACAGTACTATCCAAAAGTATATTTTTTTAATATCCACTCGTTTTAAGAATAGGTAAATTTGATATGTTTGGAACCTACGCTGCTTCCTTTTTGCCCGCTCTTTTAGTCCCAGCTTTGCCTTTAGCATTCTTTGTTGTTTTGGGTCTTCTCTTTACTTATATCGAGACTGAAGCTGACGCTTAGATTTAGCGATAACTCTTTGTGTTTTAGATGAATAGCCTCCATCATTGGGCCAAATTTAGCCTGATGACGGGGGTTTTATTCTGGGCAATTTTTTCGGTCGGAGCAGCTCGGTAGGACAATCATGGAACTCTATTTATTACGTCATGGCATTGCAATAGAACGGAGCGGCGATCGCCATGATGCAGAACGCGCCTTAACCCCAAAAGGACAGAGACGCACCAAGCAAGTTGCACAACGCTTACGGCATTTAGGACTTAGGGTTGATGGCATTTGGACTAGCCCGCTATTACGAGCGAGACAAAGCGCAGATATTTTGTGGCAAGTTATTGGCGGCGATCGCCCTATCCCCCTCCCAGCCCTCGCACCAGACGGTTCCTTTACCGAAGGCCTCGACATCCTTAAAACCCAACAGTCAAAAAATCCCAACGCCAAAATTATCTTCGTCGGCCACCAACCCGACCTGAGCCACTGGGCAGAGACCCTACTTTGGGGAAAATCTCACCAAACCCTACATCTCAAAAAAGCAGGCATTATCGGCATTAAACTCAGCCCTCTGAGCCATTCCATCCCAGATCACCAACTATTTTTGCTCACCTCGCCAAAATGGCTACTGTAATAAAGCACGTGATAGGCTAACTTAGCCACGGGCACTCAGAAAAAATGAGCCTGAACATTACTGTAAGACCAAGTGAAGGTGTAGATATGACGACTGGTTGTGACTTTAAACCCGGCTTGGAGGGAATCCCTGCCGCCCAATCCAGTATTAGCTTTGTTGATGGCAAAAATGGCATCCTCGAATATCGGGGCATCAAGATCCAAGAGCTTGCGAACAAAAGCTCCTTCCTCGAAGTTGCCTACCTCCTCATCTGGGGTGAACTACCGACCGGACAAGAATTAGAAGATTTTAAAGACGAAATTCTCTACCATCGCCGCATCAAATATCGCATCAGAGACATGATGAAATGTTTCCCCGAAACAGGTCATCCCATGGATTCGCTCCAAACTTCAGCGGCAGCCTTGGGTTTGTTTTATTCCCGGCGTGCCCTTGATAATCCAGACTATATTCGCCACGCCGTCGTCCGTCTCCTCGCTAAAATTCCGACGATGGTGGCCGCCGCGAATTCGATGCGTAAAGGGAACGATCCCGTACAACCCAACGATAGCTTGGACTATGCGGCAAATTTTCTCTACATGATGACCGAGCGACGTCCTTATGATCTGCGCGCCAAAATTTTTGATACTTGTTTGACGCTCCATGCAGAACATACAATCAACGCCTCTACTTTTTCGGCGATGGTGACGGCTTCAACTTTGACGGATCCTTATGCGGTGATCGCTTCGGCTGTTGGGACTTTGGCGGGGCCGCTCCACGGAGGCGCGAACGAAGAAGTGCTGATTATGCTCGAAGAGATTGGCTCGGTAGAAAATGTGCGGGACTATGTCGAAAAGTGCGTGAGCAATAAGCAAAAAATCATGGGCTTTGGTCACCGTGTGTATAAGGTGAAGGATCCTCGGGCTGTGATTTTGCAGGGTTTGGCGGAGCAATTGTTTGAGCTAGAAGGGGAAGATCCTTACTACAAGATTGCGCTGGAGATTGAAAAAATTGTGGAGGAAAAGTACGGTCACAAAGGCATTTACGCTAATGTCGATTTTTACTCTGGTTTGGTGTACCGCAAGCTGGGTATTCCGAGTGATTTGTTTACGCCTTTGTTTGCGATCGCCCGAGTTGCGGGTTGGCTAGCACACTGGAAAGAACAGCTCGGCGTGAACCGTATCTTCCGGCCGACCCAAGAATATACGGGACTGCATGACCAGCCTTACATTCTCCTTGAAGACCGCGACTAGCTGAACAGTAAAATGCTCTATTTTTTGCGCTCTATTTTTAGATTTTGTGGTGTTGCGGCGTTGCTGTGGGGTCTTTGGGGATGCGGTGTGATGCCGCCGTCAGCGGACGTATCCCGATTGCCCTCTAGTGACCAATGGCAAACGGTCAAAACAGAAGCGATTCAACTGGACATCCCTCAGGCTTATGTGGGGGGTGATCCGGGGCTACAATTGCCAGAAATCCAAGCGACTTTAACCGCACTGGGTTTCGGCGATCGCACAGAATGGTTAGCTCAGAATGCGACAAAAATTGATCTACTCTTTTTTCGGGCTGAGGGTCGCGAGCTAAGGACGATCAATGTTGTCCACACGGCGCGTCCGGCGGAGTTGAGCTTAGAAAACTATCTCCAAGCACAAGTCCGTAAGCTAGAGGCTGGAGGCGTAACTGTTGAAGCTCAAGGCATTGACCCCACCACAAGCCAAGGATTTTTGCAGGTTCAAAAAGCAGAAATGCGCCAGACAACCTATGTTTATCCTAGCGAGGAGGATTTTTGGGTCATCACCTATAGTGGTGGCCTCAGTGATGCTCGCGCGACGAGTGAAATTGAGCGCAGTCGTCAAAGTTTTCAAGTCCTACCGAAAATACCTGAACAATCGTGAAGCTCGATCAAGTAATTATTGCTTACAAAGCGGGTGACCCTCTCGCCAAGAAATGGGCTACGCGCTGTGCCAAAGAGTTAGAAGCTCGTGACTGCAAAGTATTGGTTGGGCCTAGTGGATTTCAGGACAATCCCTACCCTGTGTTTTTGGCCTCGGTGACAACACCGATTGATTTGGCAATTGTTTTGGGTGGTGATGGCACAGTGTTAGCGGCATCGCGACATTTATCGGTAGAAAATATTCCGATCTTGGCGATTAATGTCGGCGGCCATCTTGGTTTTCTCACAGAAGCAATCGAGCAATTAGAGGACAGCGAAAAACTGTGGGAGCGATTGGCAACGGACGCCTACGCGATGGAAAAGCGGATGATGTTGGAGGCGCAAATCTGTGAGGGCGATCGCCTGAATCCAGACATTGTCAGCGACCCTTATTTTGCCTTAAATGAAATGTGCGTCAAACCCGCAGCCGTTGACCGGATGCCGACCGCCGTCTTCGAGATGGAAGCCGACCACATGATCGTCGATCAGTACCATGGTGATGGTTTATTAGTCGCTACTTCGACGGGTTCTACTTGTTACACCGCCTCAGCCAATGGCCCAATCATGCACCCCGGTTTAGAGGCGATCGCCGTTACCCCAATTTGCCCCCTCAGCCTATCGAGCCGACCCATTGTTTTACCAGCTGGCGCGAATGTCGATATTTGGCCTTTAGGCGATTACGAACTGAACCACAAACTCTGGATTGACGGTGCGCTGGGTACATCTATTTGGCCCGGACAATGGGTCAATGTCCATAAAGCCCGCTGCTATTGCACATTCATCATTTTGCGAGAAAGCTATTCTTTTTATCAAGTGATCCGCGAAAAACTACAGTGGAAAGGTTCGCGCATTCACTACGACAATAATCATCGAAATTAATCTGCAAAACGGCAATAACTCGATATTTATAATTGCTCCTGATGTGATGCAAGCTTGATTGACTAATTTAGTCAGTCTAATCCTACGCGGTTTTACCGATGATGAAGCGCAAAAGAGTGGGCTATGATAAATTGCTTTTTCACATGAGAAATATTGAAATGTATTGAAGGGACAAGCTTTAGCAAAATACCTCAGACTATTTTCTTACGAAAACCAGCTTAATTCTTGTCAAACCAAACAGAGAGAAATATCAATATAAAGACAAGATGAATACTTACAGAAATTAGAGCTTTTTTACCTAACATTTGTTTAAATATCTAGGTAAATAACTTTTTGTAGTGTTAGCACAATTATTGGCTGTATACAGAATTAGTTGCTAATTTCGCTAACTTATTGGCACTGTTAGACGAAGATTATTACTTGGCCCCTGCTTTTTCTTTGATGACTATTCCTGCGCCTCAGCTTTGCCCAATTCGGCTCATTCGAGATCTTGTGGTACAACCACCACTGCTTGCGCTGGATGAATCTGTGACTACGGCGATCGCCACCCTCCAGCAGAGCGACACTTGTCATTGTGTACTAACCCTCGGCGCAGAGAATCAGCCAATCGGCATTTTGACACGAGGGGACATTTTAGATCTCATCGTTGAGCAACGAAATTTAGCAGACTTCAGCTTAAAAGATGTAGTGAAGCCACCGATTACTTTCACAGTTGCGGCTGAAGTTAATCTCGGTGATCTGCAAACAATATTTACGCACCACAAGATTTCTCATTTACCACTAATTGATGAGCAGCAAGCATTTATTGGCCTACTTACCCAGAACACACTTTTAGATTTTCTCAACACCACTTATTTAACCGATCGCCCCCAGAGTGATGCCGATTTTGTCGAGCAAGCCCAGCTTTATAATCTGTTAGTCGAGTCTGTTCCCATGGGCATTTTTCGCACTGATGCGGCAGGTCAATGCACTTTTGTAAATAATCGGTGGAGCGAACTGACTGGCTTAGATTTAAATGGAGCGCAGGGTGATGGTTGGCAAAAGGCTCTACACCCGGATGACGGCGATCGCATCGCCACAGAATGGTATGAATCGGCAGCAGAGAAACGCGCCTTCGATCTGGAATATCGATTTTTGACGGCTGAAGGAAAAGTGACTTGGGTGCGGGGTCGTTCGATTGCGGCAGAACATGATGAACAGGGCGAGGTGACGGGTTATGTCGGCTCCGTGGTCGAGATTACAGATCGCAAAAATGCGGAGAATACGCTCGCAATGATCCTAGAAGGTACAGCAGCGGCAACTGGCAAAGATTTTTTTGCTTTACTTGCGGCACATTTGGCTGAGGCAACAGGCTGCACCTATATTTTGGTTAATGAGCTACAGGGCGATCGCCTACATAGTCTCGCTTATTGGGGCAAAGGTAACACGCAATCTAATTTGGACTATGCATATTCCCACACACCTTGCCAATTTGTACTGGAACAAGACATTTATCAATGTGTTGCTGATATCGATTTACAGTTTCCAGAAGACGCCACTCTATTAGCAATGCAAGCTAAAAGTTATGTCGGTGTTGCACTCAAGGATATAGAAGGCAAGGCAATTGGCAATATTTGTGTTTTTGATACTCAGCCTTTGGATTTGGTAAGGGCAAAAAAAATTCGCAATATCCTAGAAGTCTTTGCGGCAAGGGCGGGGGCAGAGCTACTCCGAAAACAAACAGACGAAGCAATGCAACGTCTAAACCAAACTTTAGAAGACCAAGTCGCTGAACGCACAGCTGAACTTCAAAAAAGCCAAGAGCGCTTGGGTTTAATCACTGATTCTGTACCGGGGGCGATCGCCTATATTGACGCGACAGAACGATATCAGTTTGTTAATTATGTCTACGAAGAATGGTTTGTCTGTCCGCAAGAAGACTTAGTTGGTAGAACGGTACGCGACATAACAGGTGACGAAGAATATTTAGAGAAATACTACGACGATATCCAACAGGTTTTAGCCGGAGAGCGAGTTATTTATGAAGGCGAAATCACCTACCCCAACGGTCAATCGCGCTATGTAATTAGGACGTTATTGCCTGATTTTGATGACGTTGATGAGGTGCAGGGTTACTACGTTTTTGTCACTGATATCAGCGATCGCCACAATGCTGAAGTGTCACTGCAAAACTCAACAACCGAGTTACAAAGTCTCTTTGCAGCCATGGATGATGTCGTACTCGTAATTAGTGAAGATGGTTCATACCTTAAAGCGATTGAGACGAACTCTACGCAGCTTTACCGTCCGCCAGCAGAATTAACCGGCAAATCGACCGCTGATATTTTTGAGGGTGAGCAACTAACTTTTTTCCAAGCTTGCATTCAGCAGACCCTAAAAGCAGGGACAACACAGCATTTCGAATATTCTTTACCCATTAAAGGGATTGAAACTTGGTTTAATGCCAGCTGTTCGCCATTACCGAATAATCGGTTGCTCTGGATGGCGCGGGATGTCAGCGATCGCCACCGGATGGAAGAAGCATTGCGGGATAGTGAGTTGCGCTATCTTAGCCTTGTATCAGCTGTGCCTGTCGGCATTTTTCGTCTCGATCTACAAGGATCAGTCGTTTATGCAAACCATCGTGTTTTAGATATTTACGATTTGTCCTACGAAGCATTTTGCGGTGAAGGTTGGCAAAAAACAATCCATCCCGACGATCTAGTCTCCGCGATCAGAGTTTGGAAACGGGGTTATCTCGGTCATGTACCCACGCAGTCTGAGTATCGCTTTATCCAGTCAGACGGTTCTGTCCATTGGGTTTATGTACAGACTATTCCAGAAAGAAACACTAAAGGTAACTTGATTGGCACAATTGGCACAATCATCGAAATAACTGATAGAAAAGAAGCAGAAGCTCGGATCCGCCAGAGCCAAAACCGCTTGTTAGAAGCTCAACGCATTGCCCATATTGGCAGTTGGGAATTTGAAATTGAGACGGAAAGATTAACTTGGTCAGCGGAATTGCACCGGATGTACGGCAGAGATCCAGCGCAA
>JBARRZ010000020.1:0-10182 GCA_049644465.1 Limnothrix sp. | reverse complement strand
TAGTTTGAGGATTGTGCAACAAAATGGCAGCGCGATCTACACTCATGATTTCGAAAAGTAAATCTAAGATTTTTTGTAACAGCCGTCCTGGTTCTTCTGGGGAAGATAATTGTTTCGCTACTTCGAGTAAAATGTTGAGTTTATCAAGCGCACGTTGCTCTGAATCTGCCGGGCGTAATAACAGTACTGAGGACTTATTGGTCGTCTGCTTCTCGGTGAGCAATTCTTGGATTTTGATATGAGTCGCTTTAGGATCAATCGTCTTGATAAATGAATTAGTATCGTCTTCTGGGACTTCAGTCGGCGGCACAGTTGCATTGGGTAGGGGTGGTCGTAAATCGACAAACCGAAATTCGATATTGCCACAACGCAGGCGATCGCCATCCCGCAGCCGATGTTGAGTAATGAGACGATTATTCACGAAAGTACGATTCAAACTTTTTAAGTCACGCACAATCACTCGATCAAAGGAAATTTCAATTTCTGCGTGGCGACGAGAAATACTATCGTCAATCACCACCACCGTATTACTCAATGCGCGCCCAACAGTATTGATCCCCGCTTGCAATTGATGCTGCTCATCAGGGGAGCCATCAGAACTGCGAATGAGGTAGGGCATAACAAAAAAATAAACAGACTAACTACAGGCAGTCTAGCTCTAATAGTATGCGAAATCATAGGTTTTGCAACAACCGTAGCGCAAGCAATGCCACTATCTTTCATCTGGGTGAATATACTCCCATATCCGTGCTTGATGCTGTGGATATTGTGCATTTAATACGGAAGCTTGAGCCACTTCGAGATCACGATAATCAAAACCGGGTGCTACAGCTTCTCCTAATAAGCCGAATTCACCTGTTTCTAAAATTGCCGTTTTCCAATATCCGGCAGGGACTAATAATTGGGGGACTTCTCCAGCCTGCAAATTTAAGCCTAATTTAACAGTCTGCCATTGCCCTTCTAGATTAATTAGATGGTAAGTAATGGTAGCGCCGCCGTGAAAATAATGCATGATTGGCGACTGGTTACGGTGTAAATAATCAATGGGCCGATCATCCGTCAGCAAATAATAAATCGATGTCAAAAAAGCGCGATCGCCACCTACTCGGTCTGTCGTGATTGTGTCTGTCGTGCGATAAGTTTCTCGAAAATAGCCCCCCTCAAGATGAGGCTCTAAGTGAAGCAGCTTAAGGATGTCTGACTTTGTCAATTTTGATTGGCTCATGATTCAAAATTTTGGCGATCGCCACTCCCATTCCCCACAATAGCGTTGCGTTTCTTTACAAAGCACAACCTACAAAATAACAAACAAAATTGCTAGCAATACAGCCGCTATTTTTGCAAGAAATACTCACTTTGTAACATCATGTCGCTTGAGTTTACAAAAATAGTAGAAGGCGATCGCCAACAAATTAGAGCAGTTTGCCTGTCTGTTCGCTTTGAAACCATCACTTCAGCAAAATCCTACTCAGCTAAACCGAATTTCTCTGCACTGAATTTTTTTCAAGATTTGTCCACAATACATACAAAAAGCAACATTAAAGTGACAGCTTCAGATATGAAAAAGTAACGTTTCCATAACTTTGCATATATACTTTCTTATCTTAAATCTTAAAATTTTCTTAGACTACGAAATCTCCTTAAAAAGCATTCATACTGGACAAAGTACAACAATCAAGCAATTTGTCAGGAAAACATCAATTTTTTCTTATTTAAATAACTCTAAGCTCATAGCGTTCTACAAATTCAGTAAAGACAATATCGTCTTTGAGCCATTATTTATTCAGCAATTCACGACCGAAAATTCTGTGAACATCCGTCTACTCATTCACCAACACCAATCCTATGAACCTGAAAATTCTACTCATCGAAGACCAAGATTATTTACGTCAAAGTCTACTGACTATGCTTATTGCCGAGGGTTATGACGTTGTCGGTGCTGAGGATGGCAGTATTGGTGTTGATCTGGCCCTCACCGAAGATCCAGATATCGTAATTTGTGATCTGAGAATGCCGCGCTTAAACGGAGACCAAGTCCTTGATATTTTGCGCCACGACCCAATCACCCAGCAGTTGCCATTTATCTGTATTAGCTCCGATGATCGCACTGTAGCGCCTGCACCAGTACAAGAATTGGGTAACGATAATTTCTTGCAGAAACCCTTCAGCCGACTCGATCTACTTAAAGCGATTCAGCAGCAGCTACGCTACAAATTAACGTCCCGACAATTTCACTACGCCAATACCGCCAAAGTACAACCCCAAAATTGCGCCTGCTAGAAGAGACTGGGTCATCGGATCGGTGGATGGCGTGATCACTGCTCCCATAATGACTGAACCGAGGATCACTAATCGCCAGCCTTTTAGCATCAGTTCAGAAGTCACGATTCCGAGCAAAGCTAAGACCATTTGGATCACAGGCACTTGAAAAGCTAACCCTGTAAAAAACATTAGTCCAAGTACCAATTCAAAATAGCTTTCAATTGACCAAGCGGCTTCTACAACATCTGCACCGTAAGTAATGAAAAAGTTGAGTGCTGCGGGAATTAAGGCGACATAAGAAAAAGCTAATCCGACAAAGAATAATACGCCAGATCCGATTACTACTGGGCCTAGAAGGCGTCGTTCTTTTTGGGTAAGACCGGGTAAGACAAAGGCAATAACTTGGTAGAGAATTACTGGGCTAGCGAGTAATGCTCCGGTGTAGCCAGCGACTTTAAAGGAAAGGAAGAAAAATTCGCCGGGGGCCACTTGAATAAATTTGACGCCAGCGGCAGGGGCTTCGAGCAGTTGCACAATTGGTTTGACAAAGAAGAAGCAGGCAATCCAACCCAGCACTACGGCAATCAGACCATAAAAAATACGGAGCCTTAGTTCTTCGAGATGATCGAAAAAGGACATTTCCACATCATCGGTCAGTTCGTCTTTTGGGTCTGGGGTTTCTGGTGTTGGGGTTTTGGTTTGAAGACTGGTCATGGGCGATGTGCTGTAAAGGGTAGGTGAAATACCTGTTTTGTCTATCTGGGCGATGTGTTCATTGTAAATAATAATGAGGGTGACTTCTGGTTTGTGCTGAATTGATCTTGGGTTTGTTTTGTTTGCGGGCTGAAATGTTGGGGGGGTTGCGGTGAGAATCGTGGCGATCGCCGCCCTAATTTTAGGTTTAGCACCAGTCGCTTCAATCAAGACATTTTTAGTGAGTGAACGATGACGCTTGGCAAGCTTATTTTGCAAACTTTTCTGGGACGTAAATCCTTGCAAACGAAGATACAATCTCGGCAAATCTTGCCACTACAATGGTGGACATGACAGTCTTATCAAATCCCAACAGTTTATCTAGTCGGCTGCTTTATCCGCAGATCGCTTCTTTATTAGTTTATCGAGGTGTGTTTGAGCATCCGGTTGGTCAAGCTTTTTTGGCGTTGCTGCATCGGTTGTATTCTGATCAAACGGCGCAAAGCAGTACGACGGCGACAACCCAATGTTTGCAATATTATGGTCGCTTTTTTCACGAGTTGGCGATCGCCGATTTAAGCTGGCAAGACTGGTTGACAGCAAGAATTTTACAAGACGAAAATCCCTTTAGCCGCCAAGTTCAACAAAAACCTTTCGAGCAAATTTCTAGCTCTTTGAAACAAGCTGTTCAGCACGATCTCTCTATCTTGCAGCAAGTTTATCAATGCAATCCCACCACCATTAGCCGTTGGGTACAGGTCGCCACCCAAGTCGCCACAGAGCTTGTGCCATGGGAACCAGAGATACGATTCGACAATTTTCTCCACCAAGACCGAGCTTGGCCTAAACAGATAGAGGCGATCGCCGCCCATTATGATCGTTATGGTGCAGGGCTTTTTGCCCGTTATGCAGCGTTTCGTTGGGTTGATGGCGCGCTTGCTCCAATCATCGATCCGGACTGTTTATCTCTGGACGACATTATCGGCTACAGCACCCCCAAAGCCGCCTTAGTCCAAAATACAGATTGTCTTGTTAAAGGCTTGCCTGCCCTTAATGTCTTGCTCTATGGTAGTCGTGGCTCTGGGAAATCATCCCTTGTCAAAGCATTGTTAGGGACTTATTTGGATCAAGGGTTGCGTTTGATTGAAGTCGATAAAACAGGCTTTAAAGATTTGCCGGCGATCGCCGAACAACTGCGCCAGCAACCCCAAAAATTTATTATCTTTGTCGATGACTTATCCTTTGAAGAAGACGACGAAGTGTTTAAATCTTTGAAGGTGATCCTCGAAGGCAGCATTCGCGCCAAAGCCGATAATGTTGTTGTCTACGCCACATCCAATCGCCGTCACCTTGTGCGAGAATTCTTTGAAGAACGACCCCGTCCCAGTGAAGCCCACGAAATTCATCAATGGGATACCGTCCAAGAAAAACTATCTTTCAGCGATCGCTTCGGTCTCACCCTCACTTTCGAACCCGCCAATCAGAGCACCTATCTCGAAATTGTCCATCACCTCGTAGAACGCGCTGACCTAAAGCTCGATACTGAGACCATCGAATTTCGTGCCAAACAATGGGCCACTCGTCATAACGGCCGCTCCGGACGCACCGCTCGTCAATTTGTTGATTTCCTCATCGGTGAACAAGCACTTTCATCCGTCTAAAATTTTTCGTCCTCGCTTACTGTCATGACCTTTAAACTTCTCCGCCCTATCACTTGCGCTAGTCTCTTTATCCTGCTGACGACATTTATCTGGCAGCGCGATTTAAAAAATAGTTGCATCACTGCACTCCTCACGTTTTGTGGCACGGCGGGGAGCATTGCCTTACTCGACAAGGAACGTCAGCAATCCTCACTACAAAAAGAAGAGTTTTTGCAAGCGAATATCAAGATGCTCCAACAGGAGCAAGAACAGTTACAGGAAGTCATCAATGAAGCATTTCAGCTAGAACAGGATGTCTCTGCTAGTGTGCGATCGCTCCAGTCAGAACGTCTACGACTTTTAAATCGCATCAGCTCACTCCATGGTCAACGTAGCCACATTGCCACAGCCGTTAATCAGCTTAAAGAAGAAAATGCAACACAATTGCAACGACGTAAAGAGGCAGAAGAAAAACTAGTTGCTCTCCAAAAACAAAACCAATCTCTGAAAGAGAAAGTTAAGGCCCATGCAGCATTGGATGCTTTCGCCCCAGAAATGAGACTAGGACGCTTACAAAATCAGTTAGCGCAAGTCCGCCGCAAATTAGCGGAACAGCAACACCAGCAGAAATTGTTGCAAACAGAATTTTCCATCGCCAATGAACAAAAGACCGATTTAGAAGGGTCGATCTATGATCTGCGGGCAGAGTTTCGGGTGCTGGAGCAGCGCTATCAAGAATTGCAGGAAAATTTACAGATTTCGGAACAGCAGTATAAAGATATTTCCTTCAGTATTCTTGGCGGAAAGGCTGCGGTCAATCATTTGTTTAATGAAATCTTGCTTAAACGTCAGGAAAAGGCATCGCTCGCTGCCGAGATTGAAGGGCTTGAAGGATTACAGGGTTCGCCTGCGGTAATTGAGGATAATTCGGTAATGGATTTGCTGCCGCCAGCGTGGCAAGCGTGGTTGCAATTTGTGCAGCATTTAACGCCGGAGGAGCAGCAGTTTTTGAAAATTATTTTAAATCAAGAAAATCTGATGCCGTTGCCGGAAAATTTGTCGGTAGCGACGAAAGAGCCGGTAGAGATCTTAGAAAAAATGCTCCATCAACAGGCGTTGTTATTCCTAGGGGAATCGCCTTTTGTGCGGGTTGGCGATCGCCCTTTGCCACAGTTAAAAGCAGAGTACTATTCGTTGCTCTCCCAATCATTATTAATGCCTATGCCGGAAGGTAGATTTGAGCCTTCTAGCTGATTGTTCAGGGGATCCCTGATAAAAATCGTTGCAGGAGACACAATTCCTTCACAATTCTTGGGTAGAATATCAGTACAACTTTAATCATCATTCTTCTTAGAAATTTTGGCTCTCTGCCCCAAGGCTAGATGGCTGCATAAATTATGGAATCTAGTGGCTCCCCCGGCACACCTGCCGAACCTTCCTCTCGATGGTCTGATCTACTTGGTACAGTGATCGCCCTCTTCACCCTGACCATCCCCCTGCTGATCATTAGCTACTATTCCTACAGCCCAGCGGTCAATGACCTTGCTCCGGACTTAAGTTCTTCTCAGATCGAGTCATCTCTCGCGCAAAAGAGCCAGTAAAAGAACCGCTTCTGTGTAGAATGCTTGAGGGCGATCGCCTGACTTTGTTTCAGCCGAGACCTCAGCAATTTTCTATTGGCTTCATTTGGAGAAATTATCCGTGGACTTAACCCGCATTCCCGCTCAACCCGAACCCGGTGTGATCAATGTGATAATCGAGATCGCCGGCGGCAGCAAAAATAAGTACGAATTCGACAAAGACATGAACGCCATGATCTTAGATCGCGTGCTTTTTTCCTCTGTGAAATATCCCTACGATTATGGTTTCGTGCCTAACACCCTCGCTGACGATGGCGACCCGCTTGATGGCATGGTGATCATGGATGAGCCAACTTTTCCCGGTTGTGTCATTGCAGCGCGCCCCATTGGCATGATGGAAATGATCGACGGTGGCGATCGCGACGAAAAGATCCTTTGTGTTCCCGCAGAAGATCCCCGCTACAAAGACATCAAGTCCATCAAGCAAATTTCTCAGCACCGTCTTGATGAAATTGCAGAGTTTTTCGGTTCTTACAAAAATCTTGAAAAGAAAGAAGTAGAAATTCTTGGCTGGAAAGATATTGATGCAGTCGCACCACTCATAGAAGAGTGTGTCAAAGCTTACAAATAAGCATTTTTTTTGCTTA
This sequence comes from Limnothrix sp., assembly GCA_049644465.1. Taxonomy (GTDB): domain Bacteria; phylum Cyanobacteriota; class Cyanobacteriia; order Cyanobacteriales; family MRBY01; genus MRBY01. The sequence goes on along the minus strand of JBARRZ010000020.1, from coordinate 3,360 downwards.
GACAACGCCCTTCTATATCACAAAGATATCGAGGGGCATTTTTCTAATTTGAAACAATGAAATAGCTGTTCAAATATTTTAAAAATATCAGCAATCATTACGAAACTTACACGAGAACGCCATGTAAGAAAATATCAGCAATGCCTTCTCCCATTTCTTTAAGAACGGCTGGAGAAGCATCCTGTCCAGCAAGAGTATTGTCGGAAAATCCGGCGATCGCAAACATACCCACAAATACTTGAGCGACAATTTTGGGATTCATTTTCCGGTATACGCCTTTTTCCATTGCAGACTCAAAAAATGGTTCGGCGATCGCCGTCATTTTATCGATTACTTCTGCTTGAATACGTTCTTGCAGCTCTGGATGGGACTGGGTTTCGACAAAACAGACTTTAAGCAAATCGTGATTTTCATGCATATTTAGCATCCGTCGCCGCATGACTTGGGCGATCGCCTTATAGCTTCCCATTTCGCTCAATTCTGTTAAAAAGTCCGTCAACAAATCTGTCCAGCCAAGGGTTGCGACCTCGACCAAAATTGTTTTTTTGTTATTAAAATGACGAAACAAAGTACCTTCTGCAACCTGTGCTTTTGCTGCCAACTCCTTCGTTGTTGTTTTCTCATAACCCTTTTTTGCAAACAACGTTAAAGCCGCTTTTAAAATGCGGTCACGAGGTTGGTCTTCAGCACAATTTTCGGCCAAGCCTGTCTTTGGCGATCGCTGATAAAACATGACCATCTCCCTCATCTCCACATATGTCTAAGATCAATTTCATTGTGTCTTAGAATCCAAGAGTGTAGGCACAAGCCTTCATAAAACTTGAGGTGGTTACGCAAAAAACATTTAAAAAAATTATTATTAAAAACAGGAATAAATATTAATGGAAAATACAGCAGAATACTTTTGTGCTTATTGTGGTGAAGGAAGTATAACTTTTATCGATTTAAGTGAAGGACTCTTACAAAATTATATTGAGGATTGTCAAGTTTGCTGTCGCCCGAATCGCTTATATATTTCGATTGATGAAGAGACTCTCGATATTGAAATTAATACGGACACAACTTATTGATTACGGGTTATGTTAATTAATTCGCTCGATCTAAATTAATATAATCAACTTAAAAATAGCTACTACAAATATTTTAAAAAGATTGTTTTGGTGTGTAGTAGTTGACAATTAGCAAACAACAATCACCATTGAGAGAAGGCATTTCAGTAGTATAAGCTCAATACTTTGCAATCAAAAATTTGAGCTTAATCTTCAGCAAAGCACCAAACAAAAAATAAGGCGATCGCCCCGATAACTAACCAGCCTAAGCGACGACTCAAGCCAGAGATTATTGCATCCGGTATTAAAGTCAGTCCTTCTGTAAAAATAAAATTTGCCCCTAAAATCAAAGCAACGAACCAAAATAAAGTTGGTAACATAATTATGTTCAGAATGAACTAGAATAACTTCTTTTTGTGAGTGTCCTTATCGAACTCGAAGCGCGATTGATAATCAGTTTTGCCGTAAATGTTAAAACTTACTACTGTATCTTCACCCATCGCTTCAATATGGTGAATGCTTTCTGGCTGAAAAGTCACAATATCGCCAGCTACAAATGTTTTTTCACCGACCTGATCAAGGCCACCGTCCATATTTGTGCGCCAAAAAGTATTTTTTTCTAGACCATCTACAAAGGCAACCAGACCCCACGCGGCATGATTGTGAATGGGCGAAACACTGCCGGGTCGCCAAGTAACCATTTGCACTGTGAGCGGAAATTCTGGTTCGTCGTACAGTATATCTACAGACCAGCCAGTCTCTGGATTTGGTTCGCTGTAAGCGCCTTGTAACCAAAAAGAACGCGTTAAAAGGCGACGCACCATTGGGCACAATTGTTCTAATAAAGTGGCGTCATCGGGGCTATTTGCGATTAAGTCTTCTAGCTCTGTGAGAAAGCGATAAAGTCGATAATCACCGTCTGGCAGTTCAAAAGTCTCACTATTTTGTCCGGCAGTAATCTGACCTTCTGCATCAACGTGCCAATCTTGCATGGATAATTTTGGGAAGTTTGGTTTTAGTTCTATGGTACGGTTTGGATGCTGAGAAAAGCTGAAGTTTTGCTGATAATCAGAGCCTAATTTTGATCTGAGTGTCGCGTGGGTGAACTTTCAGGAGTTTCTCAGATGACTTTAACTGAATACCTAAGTTGGGGGTTTTAAATGTTAGGTGTTCCCCTCAAAGATGTTTGGAGTTTGGTAGCGGATGAAAGTTAAGTATTTATCAATGGTGGCGATCGCCTCGGCGATGAGTTTGGGGTTTGTTGGTGCCTGTGCTAATCCCTGCGGTGCAAAAGAAAATCCCGATACTGGCGTAAAAACTGAGACAGTCGATCCTTGTTCTGGTAAAGCAAATCCCTGTGCAGCGAAAGAAAACCCTTGCGCTGCCAAAGAAAATCCTTGTGCGGCAAAGGAAAACCCCTGCGCTGCCAAAGAGAATCCTTGCGCTGCTAAAGACACTCCATAAAAGTTTGCCGATCTCTGTGTCGCTATCAGATTATTAATTTATTGCCTTCTAATCACAGAATGATTTTGTGTAGGCATTAGATTAAGCTTTCTGATGATCTACGATGCTTCTGATGAAACCTTTTATAACTAAAGGTTTCGGATGTAATTATGGGTAAGTTAATTATTATAATCAAGACTGTTTTTAACTTAATCTTAAATAGGGATTGAGGAGTTTATTAGTATGAAACGTCTAATTATTTTAGGACTTGCTTCCGTAATGAGTTTGGGTTTTCTCGGTGCTTGTGGTGGCGACACAACAACTATTGAAGAAGCTCCTGACGAGACTACAGAAGTGGAAGTAGAAGAGGGTGAAGAAGTGGAGATGGAGACTGACATGGAGACTGACGGCGAAGGCGAAATGGAAGTGGAAACCGAAACTGAGCCTGAAGGTGAGTAATTCCGCTTGATTTAAGCTCTTTTTCAAAGCTTAAACTTGCCCCCTAACCCCAATATTGTTGATGTTTCAACGCTGGTTCAACTCTGCTAGTCATTTTCTCGAGAGAATTCAATCACGCTCTCTCTATGGACGATTAACAGTCGGGATCATCGGTTTTTCGGCAGTCGGGTTAGGGGGATTTGTGTTTTTGTTGAGTTGGCGGATGGAGCAGATTCTCATCCAGACTCACAAGCAAAATATTCAGTACATCGCTGGGCGGTTTCCGACGGATGTGCTGCGATTTCAAGAGTCCGACGACATGACGAGTGGTCTGCAAGCGGCAACGGATTTTTTGTCGATGGATAATGTGCTGTTGTGGGTGCAAGATGCTCAAGGTGAGTCGATTGCGGCAGTGTCCCAAAGTAATTAT
>JBARRZ010000019.1:0-13982 GCA_049644465.1 Limnothrix sp. | reverse complement strand
CTTGATACTAGGCCGCAAACACTTGCGGAGAAGTACTGTGCACATTCACTTTCACGCGGGAACCCACCGGAACCATCGTACCCACACCCGTACGAGCGTGGAGATATTTACCCGAATCAGTTTGCAGACAATAGCGATATTCTCTGCCTAAAAATTGACGCTCCCGCACAATCACAGAAGAATTTTCGTTAGGAACCAACTCTAGCTCTTCCTCACGTACCATCAATTCACCTTGCGCCGCTGCTTGGGACATCTCGACCGAGACCTGAAAATTGCCAATCTCCGTTTTCCAGATGTCACCGCTCAACGTAGCTGGCAAAAAATTAGCGTGGGTGACAAACTCTGCCACAAAGCGCGACGACGGTTGAGTATAGATTTCTTCTGGCGTACCAAATTGTTCTAGATGACCCTGACGCATCACGGCAATCCGGTCAGAGATGGCGAGAGCTTCTTCTTGGTCGTGGGTGACAAAAATAGCGGAAATTCCAGAGGCTTTAATAATTTGGCGAATTTCGTGGCGCAGACGGTGCCGCACTTGTACATCTAGATTGCTTAATGGTTCGTCTAACAAAATCAGAGAAGGACGCGGCGCAAGGGCACGGGCGAGGGCGATACGTTGTTGCTGACCACCGGATAATTCGTGGGGAAAACGTTTTTCTAGACCACATAAACCGACTAATTCGAGGGTTTCCTGAACGCGCTGTTGAATCGCTTTACGGGATAGATTTTTGGTTCTGTGACGCAAGCCAAAAGCTACATTATCGGCGATGGAGAGGTGCGGGAAGAGAGCGTAATCTTGGAACACCATGCCTGTGTTGCGTTGTTCTGGGGCGAGGCAGTGTTCTGGAGAGCTGACGAGCTGGGTGCTGAGGGTGATTGTGCCGGAAGTGGGAGACTCAAAACCAGCGATAAGGCGCAATAGGGTTGTTTTGCCGCAGCCTGATGGCCCTAATAAACCAAGAATTTCGCCTTGCTGGAGCTGGAAACTAACGGTATTGACGGCTGGGGTCTCGTTTGTCGCAAAAGTTTTGCAGAGGTTTGCAACGCTCAGAATCGGGGCTGGGTGCATGAGGGGAAGAACAATACGCTACTACGGGGTTTGGCTTGAGGCCGGAAAAGACTTTTGGTGTTTAAATCGGCCTAAATAAGAAAGATTCGCAACAACTGAAGTTTAGCATAGGTGAGATTGTTTTAGTCGTAAAAAAGTTTTAGTTTCTTTTTAGATTTGGCTAAACGGTGGCGATAGGGGTTCAGTGGCGATCGCCTGTGGTGAGAGTGTTGGCGGGTGGGATTCCGAGGTAAGCTAGAGGAGTAAAGAACGACATAAATTACTGATATAGACTTAATGAATCTACCGAAAAATCTTGAGGCTTTGGAGAGCGGGCGTTTGGCATGGAGTATTGCTGAGGCGGCGGATGATCGCAAGGCAGAGGATATTGTGCTCTTGCAGGTGAATGAGGTGTCCTATCTGGCTGATTTTTTCGTGATGGTGACGGGTTTTTCTCGAACTCAGGTGCGGGCGATCGCCGATTCTATAGAGCAAAAACTAGAAGACGAGTATGACCGCCTACCGCTCCGCACAGAAGGCCGCAGCGATGGTAATTGGATTTTGCAAGATTATGGTGAAATCATCGTCCATGTGTTCTTGCCGCAAGAGCGAGAATTTTACAATCTAGAAGCCTTTTGGGGTCACGCTGAATCAATCAAATACGAACCCGCTTTGCCGTAGATTTTTTACAAAATTCTTTCGATTATTTCAACTTATTGACGCTCAACAGTATCCCTAATCTTTGAGCGTCTTTTTTCTCAAAAAAATTATCTTATAGACTCCCATCGCTGAGCTATAAAAACAAACATGGAACAGTGTTGCGCTAAATAACGTCCCGAATACTTCGTTCAGCAAATGAAGTATTAAGAAAAGAATCAAGTGAGAATTTGCCGATTGTCCTGCTTAAAATAAATGGATAGTAAAAACTTACTGGAAAAAACTGTCTGTAAATACTGAATAATTGTTTTTTAAAAAGCAAATAATCTGCATTCTTGTCATAACGCTATCAACAATTTCTTCTACTCAAAATGATTAATAAAAAGCGTCTCTCGTTATTTTTTACATCCCTTTTGCTCAGTATTTTAGTGCTACACAGTGGCAATCTTGGGCTTAGAAATAATGCTAAGGCGATCGCCGCAGGGCCACAGCAAACTACCAGTGAAGCACAAATACAGCAAAAAAATGTCGTTGCTCAATTTGGTGGCTTTGGCTTGCCCGACCTTTTAGATATTCCAGGAGCCGTTGACGATAAAGTTAATCAGATCGAATCGAATATTCGCAGTCGTATTCCAAACATTTTACTGCCTCTCATTCCTGAAGATTTATTCTCCCTTGAAGCCGCGCGCTTATCCGAATTTTCTGATTATTTTAATAAAGATGTACCCGATTTTGAACAGCAACCTGCCGATATTAGAAAAACGCTAGAAACAGTAGCGGCGCAGACGGGCCATCGGTACGCCATGGTCTATGTTGCCTACAAAGAAGAAGGACTAGAATTCCTCCTGTTTGCACCCGGTGCAGAACCCCAAAGTTTGTATACAGCTGATGCGAATCAAGAGCAATTGACCGAAATGGTGAACAAGTTTCGCTCAGATTTGGTGCTGTCGCTCAGAAGAACAAATACGAATTATTTGGATACTAGCCAAGCGCTTTATCAGGCTTTAATTGAACCATTGGAAGCGTATTTAAATAGTAATAATATTGATGGCTTGATCTTCTCGATGGATCAGGGGTTGCGTAATTTGCCGTTGGCGGCTTTGCATGATGGCGATCGCTATCTAATTGAGAAATACAGTTTGGCAATGATTCCCAGTTTTGCTGACATCAATAGCGACTATCTCTCGCTACAAAAAACACCTGTTTTGGCAATGGGTGCGGAGAACTTTAAGGATCTCGAACCGTTACCCGGTGCAGCTTTAGAAATAAATGCGATCGCCGATATTACGACAGGCAAAAGTGTACTAAATGAAGAATTTAGTGTAAAAAACCTCACCACTTTACGAAGCGCACAAAATTTCCCAATCGTGCATTTAGCAACCCATGCCGAATTTAATGCTGGTAGTCCGAAAAAATCTTCTATTTACTTATGGAATGATGAGCTTCGACTCAATGACATCGATGATTTGAAACTCGATAATCCGCCCCTTGAACTATTAGTTTTGTCAGCCTGTCAGACAGCGGTAGGGAGTAAAGATGCTGAGTTGGGTTTTGCGGGCTTAACGATCGCCTCTGGTTCGAAAACAGCCCTTGGTAGTTTGTGGTATGTGAGCGATTCTGGCACGTTGGTTTTAATGCAAGATTTTTATAATTATTTGCAGACTCAATCCACGAAATCAGAGGCTTTACGACAGGCGCAATTGTCGATGTTAAAAGGCGAGCTGAAGATTGTGGACGGGCAATTGCGAAGTACATCTGGCACGAGAGCGGTACTTAAAGTTGCGGATAGTATGGCGAATTTTAATCCGGATCAATTGACGCATCCTTATTATTGGTCTGCGTTTACTTTGGTGGGTCAGCCTTGGTGAGGTTGGGATTTAGAAAAAGAGAGAAACGGAGATGAAGGGACGCAGGGAAAAGGAGACACGGGGAAATGGAGATGAAGAGACGCGGGGAAAAGGAGACACGGGGAAATGGAGAAATGAAGATTAAGGAAAATAAGGGACAGAGTGAAATTAATATTTTTCTAATTAAAATCAAAATCTCTGTTTGAAACACAATCTCCGCGTCGCCCGCTCTCCCCCTCTCCGCGTCATCCTCTTCGGGCTAGCTTTGTGAGGAAAAGGCAAATATTTTCTGCGCCGTTTTAGGCAATCGGGTCTAATTTGGATAGAAACATGGCGAGAATGAGACATGACTATCGCAGCAATTTTATCGGGTTGGCTTGCAGGGCGATCGCCGCAAGATTCGGATTATCCGCAATTACTCAAGGCGGCACAGGCCGATCCGCAGCAGGCCGAGGCGTTAAATTATGACCTGACTTTGGTGGGGATTCAGCATCGAGTAACGGACTTTTTGGCGATCGCCCCCGATGTTGTCCAACTTTGCGAAGATCTGAAATTTACCGATCAAGACGCAATTCTCAAAACACTTTGGGAACTGTGGTTACCCTTGGCCCAACAAATTCGCGACGCTCGACAACAACAGGATCAACCGTTAATTTATGGCATTCTTGGCGGTCAGGGTACGGGCAAAACGACGCTGACGCAGGTATTGAGCCAAATTTTGGCCGCGTGGAATTTTACTTGTATCGCGATTTCGATTGATGATTTGTATAAAACCTATGCTGAGCGCCAAAAATTACTAGAAACACAGCCTCGTTTAATTTGGCGCGGCCCGCCCGGAACCCATGACGTTGAGACCGGTTTGGCCGTTTTAACCCAATTGCAACAGGCGACGGCGGGGGACAAAATTGCAATTCCTCGGTTTGAGAAATCGTTGCATCAAGGGGCTGGCGATCGCCTCGAACCAGAGCAGGTAAATCCGGCAGATATTGTTTTATTTGAAGGTTGGTTTGTCGGTTGTCGCCCGATTGACGCGACTAAATTTGCCGATGCACCGGAGCCGATTACGACAGCGGAAGATCGTGATTTTGCGATCGCCATCAACCAAGCATTACAAGCCTATGTGCCTCTGTGGGAAAAGCTAGACCGACTGATGGTGCTGTTTCCAGAGGATTATCGGCTGAGTAAAACATGGCGAAAAGATGCTGAACATAAAATGATTGCGCAGGGAAAAACGGGCATGAGTGACGCTGAAATTGATGATTTTGTGGATTATTTTTGGCGATCGCTGCATCCCGACTTATTTATCACGCCCCTCACAAAAGACCCGACTTTGACAAATCTCGTGATCGAAATTGACGCCGCCCATCGCCCCAGCAACATTTATCGCCCCACCCATCCGGCATAATAAGGGGGTCTTTTTGTTCAAATCGCTATGCCAAAAGTTGTGTTGTGTGGGTACTACGGTCAGGGAAATGCAGGCGATGAAGCCCTGTTGGTGACGCTATTACAGATGTTGCCCGCCGCCGCCGAACCAATCGTTCTATCTCACAATACCGCCGTCACTGCCGCAGCCTATGGCGTAAAGACAGTCCCCCACAAATCTTGGCAAACCTTACAGGCGATCGCCTCAGTAGAGTGGTTTATCTGGGGCGGCGGTAGCTTGATGCAAGATGTCACCAGTTTGTCGAGTCCCATTTACTACGGCGGCTTGATGAAATTTGCACAACTATTAGGCAAAAAAACGCTCGCATGGGCGCAGGGCATCGGCCCCCTAAATTCCCAAACTGCCCAGTGGATTACGCGGGTTTCACTGCAATCTTGCCGAGCAGTTAGTGTGCGCGATCAAGGCTCTTCAACACTGCTCGATCAATGGCGAATTCCACATACAATTGCACCCGATCCAGTCTGGGCTTTAACCGGTATTCCCCTCGATCAAAACCTTGATTTCCCTCGACCACGCATCGCTGTGAATTTGCGATCGCACCCCTTACTCACAACCGAAAAAATAACGATCCTCAGCCAAGCACTCCAAATCCTCCAAAAAAAGCTAAATGCAACGATTATTTTAGTACCATTTCAACAGAGTCAAGATCAGGCGATCGCCGAGCAATTGTATCGCGAACTTTCCTTTACCAAAGCTATTATTAAAATCAACAAACCCCAGCAATTTCAAAGCCTATTTAAACAAGTTGATTTCATGATCGGGATGCGATTGCACAGTCTCATTATTGCCGCCTCTGCTGGCTGCCCTTGTTTCGCCCTGAGCTATGACCCCAAAGTCACACAACTACAACAGCAATGCGATCTACCGGGTTTTTATTTAGAGCAACTGCCCCAAGATCCTGAACTGATTGCCGCAGAATGGTTAACACATTTTTCGCAACGCCAAAACTTTGAACCAGCACCAATGCAACGGCAAGCCGAACAACATCGTCAGTTACTTTCACTAATCACTTAATCTATAATTCGCGATCATTTCATCGCTAGTTTATTTGAGAAATTCATTTATAAATTGAAACCCTAGCCAAAATAATCACGAGTTGACGGCGATCGCCCGCTGCCTACACAACACCTTCTACCCCAAAAAACGCACGGTTTCTCGCGAGTCCATATAGAATGTAGCCAAAGGACAAAACCGAACTTTCATCCGCAGTGTCTTGGGCAAGATATGTCTTCTACCTTCACCAAAAAGCCAACTCCGACAAACGTAGACAATGTCCCCCTAGATGTGGAATTGCGGCAAGTCTTCAAAATTTTTGATGGCGAAACAGCCGTTTGCGGCATTAATCTCAACATTCATAAAGGCGAATTTTTTAGCATCCTAGGGCCTTCCGGTTGCGGCAAAACCACCACTCTTCGACTCATCGCCGGTTTCGAATCCCCCTCCGCTGGCGACATCCTCATCCAGAAACAAAATGTCAACGACGTACCCGCTTACCGTCGCCCCGTTAATACCGTCTTTCAAAACTACGCCCTCTTCAATCACCTCACTGTCGTTGAGAACGTCGCCTTTAGCCTCAAAATCAAAAAATTACCCAAAGCAGAAATTCGTGAGCGTGTCCAAGAAGCCTTAGTTCGTGTCCAGATGGAAGGCTACACCAATCGTTTTCCCAATCAACTTTCCGGTGGTCAACAGCAGCGCGTCGCCCTCGCTAGAGCCTTAGTCAATCAGCCCGCAGTCGTCTTGCTCGACGAACCTCTCGGCGCATTAGATCTCAAGCTCCGTAAAGAAATGCAGGTGGAGTTGTCCCGCCTGCACCAAGATCTCGGTGTCACATTTGTGATGGTGACCCACGACCAAGAAGAAGCGCTTTCGATGAGCGATCGCATTGCGGTGATGTCGAACGGCAAAATTGAACAAATTGGTACACCCCACGAAATCTACGAACGACCAGCTACACCGTTTATTGCTGATTTTATTGGCGATACGAATTTGATTGAAGGTTACGTTAACAATACGGACGGTACAAAACAGAATATTTTGACGAGTAAAGGTCTAAAAATTGTGGTGGATCTGCCCGAACACAAGCCAAATATGATGGTTGCAAATACCCACAGCAATTACAGCGCGAAGAAAAAGCGACTAGATATCCCTTCTGGTGGGGTTGTGGTGAGTGTGCGCCCAGAGAAAATCAAACTTAGCCTCGCGCCGCCCGCTCATCCGGCTAACTGTTATGAAGGTCACCTAGAACATATGATGTTTTTAGGGACTCACGTGCTGTATGTGGTGCGTTTAGAGAGTGGTGATATGCTGCGCGTCAAACAGCCGAATACTAGTGCTAGCATCAGTCCAGGCACGCCTGTTTATGTCTATTGGTCGGCGGCAGATTGTTTGGCATTAAATCTCTAACCTCTCCTATGATGAAGGCTATGACGACATCGAAATCTGATACTCATGAGTGATCTGGGCGATCTGGGCGTAAATTTTAATCTTAATCGTGTTAAGCGTCGTCGATTTATTAAGGGTTCGGCGGCGGCACTTTCGGGTTTTGCTCTGTCTAGTTGTGGTTGGACATTGGCGGATATTAAACCAACGGCTCGCAAAACTTCGACGGACACGCTCTATATCTATACTTGGGCTGGTTATACGGATGATGAGTTGCTAAAGCAGTTTGAGGCGGAAACGGGCATTCGGGCGATCGCCGATGTTTTTGACTCGAATGAAGCAATGCTGGCGCGACTCCAAGCCCAAGGCGGCGGTGATTACAGCATTATTTACCCTTCTGACTACATGGTGCAGGAGATGGTGGATTTAAAACTGTTAACGGCGCTCGACCATAGCCAGATTGATGGTTTAGATAATCTTTTTGAGACTTTTGCCGATCCCGGTTATGATCCCGGCAATAGCTACAGCATCCCGATTAGCTGGGGCACGACAGGCCTAATTTATAACAAGAGCGCACTCGACGAAGTGCCTGAAGATTGGGATTATCTCTGGCGTAATGCGAAGGATCTGCGCCGACGGATGACGCTGCTGAATGATGTGCGGGAAGTGTTGGGGGCTTCGCTGAAATCTTTGGGTTATTCTTACAACACGACCGATGAAGTTGAGGTAAAAAAGGCCTATGAAAAATTGGTGGAACTCAGACCGGCGATCGCCTCCTTTAATTCCGATGCGTGGCGGACTCAAATTTTGAGCGGTGACCTGTTGATCGCGATGTGTTATTCCTCCGACGCCAATGAGATTACCGAAGAAGATGATAATTTCGCCTACATCGTGCCGAGTAGTGGGTCGTCAGTATGGGCTGATACGTTGGTGATTCCTCGCACTGCGCCGAATATTCCCGGTGCTTACGCTTGGATGAGTTTTATGATGCGTGCCAAAGTGGCAGCTAACATTACTGAGCGTTTGAGCTTTGCGACCCCGAACCGTCCGGGTTACGAGCTACTGCCAGAAGACATTCGGACAAATCCCAACTTATTCCCCTCTGCCGAAACGATTGATCGCTGCGAAGGTCTCAAACCTTTAGGCGAAGATGTGGGTGCAATCTACGACCGATATTGGACGAAGCTCACCAGTGGTTAATGGCTATGGCTCAAGCAGATTTAGAAACAATGCCTCAAAAAAAATTCAGAAATAAATTGCCTTGGACGGGGATCCTGACGATGTTGGGGCCTTCCGGTATTTGGTTATTGCTGCTGTTGGTGCTACCGACTTTGGTGATCTTTGAGCTGAGTCTCGTCCCAAATATTCATCCCGGCGAAGTGGTGAACCCCACCAATATTGACAACTATTTACGGATTCTGGATAGTGATAATCTGCGGGTTGTCGGGCGATCGCTGATCTTTGCTTTTGGTACAACAGTTGCTTGTTTATTAATGGGTTTTCCCGTGTCCTACTGGATTGCCCAAATGGCCCCGAAACGGTGGCGAAATATTTTGCTATTGAGCTTTATTTTGCCCCTGTGGACTTCTTCGCTACTGCGTTCTTATGCTTGGATTACGATTCTCAGTCCGACGGGTGTTTTGAATAGTTTGCTTGGGTTTACAGGATTATCTTTTAATATCCTCAATACGAATCTCGCTGTGTTGATCGGTATGGCTTACAGCTATTTGCCCTATATGGTGCTTATTTTGTATGCCTCACTCGAAAAGCTAGATCCTCAATTATTAGAAGCTTCTGCAGATCTAGGGGCGAAACCTTTTGACACATTTTTGCGCGTGACTATTCCGCAGACATTGCCGGGTATTACGGCTGGTTCGCTGTTGGTTTTTATTAGTGGTTTGGGCGATTTTGTTGATCCAGAATTGCTGGGTGGCGCGTCGAGTATGACCATGTCGCGTCTCATTTATAATCAGTTTCTTGGGATTTCTCGTAATTGGGGTTTTGGTTCAGCGTTGAGTATGACTTTGATTTTTGCGGTGAGTATTTCGATTGCGTTGTTATTAAAATACGGCGATCGCGACGTTGCAACCTAAACCTAAACTTAATAGGGCGATCGCCTTGATTTGATTTTTTGTGATTTGAGTAGATATGACTTCTTTTAATTTCGCTTCGACTCACCGTGATGACCAGACATTGGCCGCATTACATGACTGGAATCAAACTATTTCCGATGAAAATCGGCTACTGAAATATTCGAAAATGGTGTGCTCACCTCTGGTCTTTTTTCGCGGTACAAATCATTTCTTTTGGCGTGATTTTGCGAATCATCCAGAGCTAGACAATTTTGGGAATACTCAAACAAAAATTTGGATCCAAGGGGATTTACACCCGGACAATTTTGGGAGTTTTCATAATGATGAAAACAGAGTTATTTACGGCTTAAATGATTTTGATGAGGCGGTGATTGCGGACTATCAGTATGATATTTGGCGCATGGCGATTGGTTTAGTCCTCGTGACGCAGCAGCACAAAGATTTTAAAAAGAGTGATCAAAAAGAATTTATCGAACAGTTTTGTCTTGGTTATCTTCGTACTATTTCTGCGGTTGTTGAGGCTGAATCTTTGTCTGATTTGGAATTTACGAAACAGAATACCTATGGCAAGCTGGATGATTTTTTAAAGGAGGTTGAGGAGTCGGAAAGTCGTCAGGACATGCTGGATAAATGGACGAATGTGCAGGGCGGCGATCGCTACTATGATCTCAGCTCGGATAAATTGGCTCCCGCGACAGAAGCTGAACGGCAAGAAATTTTGGGTCAGATGCCAGAATACGGCAAGACACTCACTGGCGGCTTGGAATACGACCCGAAATATTTTCGTGTCAAGGATATTGCGCGACGCCTGCTAGCGGGTACTGGTTCGCTGGGCGTGCCGCGCTTTTATATTGTCATTGAGGGCGATCAAGATCATCACAAATATGACTGCATTCTCGATGTGAAGTATCAGGGCAAACCGACTCCTTACAAATATCTTGGTAAAGCTTTTCAAAAAGACTATGACAAGCAGTTTGAAAATGATGCTCAAAGACAGGCGATCGCCTACAAAGCCCTCGTCAAAAATACCGACGAGCACCTCGGCTGGCTGAAACTAGACGATGATTTTTACTCAGTTCGAGAGCGATCGCCCTACAAAGAAGCCTTTCCCCTCGATATCCTCACCAGCAAAAAACGCTTCACCAAACTAGCCGAACAATGGGGCAAAATCTTGGCAACCAGCCACTGCCATAGCAATCCAGAAGCACCAGACCAGTCAACCAAATCCTTTGCCGAAACCGTTCATCGTCTCGCCCACGGCGAAGCCAGAAAAGCAGAATTCTGTCAGCTCGTCCAAAAAGTCGCCTTCAACTACGCCCACCAAACCAAACTAGATTGGCAAGCCTTCAAGTTCGCACACCCCGCCCTCACCTGTTTCGAGTAGAGCTTCCGCAAGCCTTCTTCCTCCCTCACCCATTTCCCCTTGTCTCCCCCTCCCCGCGTCTGATACCAAAGCAACCTGTAAAATACTCGTGTTATAATGATGGTTCAAGCACGGGGCCGCAACGGTTTCGACAGGTTGGCGAAAGCTTCCACTGTGATGCAGGTCGAGAGTGAATCTCCTCTCGTAAAACAAAGATTCAAAACAAATAGTAAATGCGAACAACATCGTTCCTTTCGCTCGCAAGGCTGCAGCAGTAGCCTAATAAGATAACCAAAACTTTGGTTCGAGCATTCATAGTTTGACTCCGTTAATTGCTATGACTAAACCCCCAACGGACGCTGCCTAGGGATACATCTGGTTTGAACTAGTGCCTAAGAAAAGACTAGAGATTCTTGGCGACTCGGAATAAGCAGTCGTTCCCGTCCTGAGGACTAGAAGGACTATGCCTGTGAATGAGCTAGGGGTGAATACCCAGTTTGGACAGCAGTTCGACTCTGCTCGGCTCCATTAAAACAAGTCGATAATTAATCAAAAAAACAAACCCCTGCCGCACTGCGATAGGGGTTTTTGATTGCCAAAATTTGGCCCGAAAATTATTCGGCAGCTTGATCAATATCCGCCAAAATTTCGACCGATAATTTGCATAGCTCTTCATGACAGTGACCATTAGAAGCCATAATGCCGCCCCACTTTTTCACATCGCCTTGGTTATAAAGCACTTCATTGCCTTCAAAATAACTGAACTTGCCGCCTGCTTCTGTGAGAATTAATTCTGGTGCAGCGAAATCCCAATCTTTCGCAGCGGATTTGCCCGACACGGAAATATAAACGTCAGATTGCTTTTCGAGAATAGTGGAAACTTTGCACCCAACACTACCGACATAATTGCGATCTTTGAACGGTAAACGGTTTAAAAGATCTTGGAAACGTTGGTCGCGGTGGGTACGACTGGCAACGAGATAAAGTTCTTCTGGTTTGGAACGGTCAGAAACACTGATGGGCGTAATCTCACCGCCGCGAGTTTCAACATGAGTGCCGCTGCCTTTGAGGGCAAAATATAGCTTCTCGGCTTCGGGGACAACGACGATTGCAATGACAGGACGCCCTTCGTGACAGAGACAGAGGTGGACTGCATATTCGCCTGTTTGGTCGATGAAATCTCTGGTGCCATCGAGGGGATCAATGATCCATACCCAAGGATGCTCAATTTTGTTGCCGTCGTAGGTTTCTTCGCTGAGATACGCAAAGTCTTGTGTGCCTAGTTTCGCGTGAAAGTTTTCGATGATGTAGTCATTGGCGGCCAGATCAGCTTTGGTAACGGGGCCATCGGCTTTATCGGAAATGTTTTTGATGTCGCCTTTGTAATAGCTCCGCAGGACGTCGCCTGCGCCCCAACCAACTTGACGGGCGATCGCCAAAACTTCTTTTAAACGTTGCTGATCCATTATTTGTTTTAATCCCAAGAGTGAATAACGAAAGTGAAGTGAATCTTCCAAAAATTTGCTAAGAGTCTGCCGATGCTTCCGCGTCTGTACTTATTTTGCCTTGACTTTTCAGAAGTGGGAACGCAATCACGTCGCGAATACTCTCGGAATTTGTCAGGAGCATGACCAAACGATCAATACCGATACCAAGACCTACTGTTGGCGGCATTCCGTATTCGAGTGCAGTAACAAAGTCTTCATCGACATCGCAGGCTTCTACATCACCGGCGGCTTTTTTTGCGGCTTGGGCTTCGAGGCGATCGCGCTGATCGATGGGATCAGTTAACTCAGAAAAACCATTCGCTAATTCTCGACCCACAACGAACAATTCAAATCGCTCCGTTAAACCGGGCTTATCGCGGTGGGGCTTGGCGAGGGGCGAAACTTCAACAGGATATTCGGTGACAAAAGTGGGTTGAATTAAAGTCTCTTCAACTTTTTGTTCGAAGGCTTCATTTAGCAGTTGACCAACAGTTGTACATTTCGCGGGCACGGCAATATCTGCCCCCTCTGCTGCTTTTGCTGCCGTATCAAAATCACTAAATTCTGCAAAATCAATGCTCGTCGCTGCTTGCACAAGATTATGCATCGTCTCCCGACGCCATGGCGAACCCACATCAACAATCGCCTCACCGTAAGGCAGCTCAACTGTACCGATAATCTTGTGAGCCAGACTGCGAATCAAATCCTCGGTTAAGTCCATCATGTCGATGTAATCGCCGTAGGCTTGGTACACCTCAATCGATGTGAATTCGGGGTTGTGTTTGGTGGAAACGCCTTCATTTCGGAAAATACGCCCCATTTCAAAAACGCGCTCAAAACCGCCGACGACCAAACGTTTTAGGTGCAACTCGGTGGCAATCCGCAAATACAGCGGCATATCGAGGGTGTTGTGGTGCGTGATGAAGGGACGGGCTTCTGCGCCGCCAGCTTCACTTTGCAACACGGGGGTTTCGATTTCGAGAAAATCTCTGTCTTCTAAATAACGACGAATGCCGGATGTAATTTGGGCGCGTAGGCGAAAGGTCTTTTTAACGTCGGGATTGATAATCAGATCAACGTAACGCTGGCGGTAACGCTTTTCGATGTCGGTTAGGCCATGCCACTTGTCGGGCAGAGGCAACAGCGATTTGGTCAGCATCGCGAATTCGCTAACTTTGACGGAAAGTTCGCCTTTTTCGGTGCGCTTGATGATGCCTTTTACGCCGAGAATATCGCCGACATCGGTTAACTTTTTCAGGTGATTAAATGCGCCTTCGAGGTCTGGCATTCCAGCATTAATCAATTTTTTGTCGAGATAGAGCTGAATGGTTCCGGTTTCGTCTTGCAATTTGAAAAAAGCGAGTTTGCCAAAAACACGGCGGGCAAGGATTCGTCCGGCAATGGATACGGGCGCCTCCACTTCTTCGCCAGCTTCGATGTCTTTGTATTTTTCCTGGAGTTCTGCGGAGTGGTGGCTGATTTCCCATTTGTAGGCGTAGGGATTCATGGCGATCGCCTTCAGCTGATCAACCTTTTCTAAACGGGCAGCGCGGATTTCATCAAGGGAAGAAGTACTAGACTCAGACATGGGGCAATAAAACAGTTAAAAGTTTAGCTCGGCGTAGAACTCGGTCATTATAACGGCTCGTCTCTCAAAAAAA